>CAIKKV010000271.1 GCA_903828035.1 uncultured bacterium | reverse complement strand
TGCTCGACCACATCGTCCTGCCCGACGATGACCTTGCCGATCGACTCCCTCAACCGCTGGTAGGACGTGGACAGGCGCTCAACAGCTGCCAGATCGCCCTCGGGTGTTGCCGGGGACATTAAACGTTGTTCGCTCATGAACGCGACCCCCTTGATGGTCTGCTAAGTTTAGCGGGCAATTATACGCCTAAATCGCGCGAGGTCCACAGGATATTACCCATTCTTTTCGGCATTGCTTTGTCAGCCAATCCGGCTAAGATCAAGGCGTATGAAAACGGATCTGCGTATTGAACAACTGGCGATCGTGGCGGCCGTGGCCATTTTAACACTTGGCTGCTTCCTGGTCCTCCGTCCGTTTGTCTCCTCCGTGCTCTGGGCCGGCATCATCTGTTTCTCAACGTGGCCGTTCTTCTCCCGCCTCGAACGGCTGGTGCGGCACCACAAAACAGTCGCCGCCCTGATCATGACGCTGATCATCGGGTTTGTGATGGTCATTCCGTTCGCCGTCGTGGGAGTGACGCTGGCCGACAACATTTACGAAATCAGCCACTTTCTCAAATCGCTGGGTGATACGCGACTGCCAGTCGCACCCGAATGGGTCAATCGAATCCCGCTCGCCGGGCCGATTATCGTTGAAAACTGGCAAGAGCTGGCGGGCAGCACCGGTAGCGCGCTGGGCCTGGCCAAGGATCTCTTCGAGCGCAATGAGTCCTTTTTGATCCACAGCGGGTTGAAGCTGGGCCAGGGCGTGCTGCAGCTATCCCTCAGCGTATTGATTGCGTTCTTTTTCTACCGGGACGGAGCGACGCTGGCCTCCTGGATTTCGGACGTCATGAATCGCCTCGCAGGGGAACATGCCATCCAAGTCACGCAGGCCGTTGGCCGAACGGTCAAAGGCGTTGTTTACGGGCTGCTCGGCGTGGCGCTGGCCCAGGGCATCGTGGCTGCCATCGGCTATAAAATCGCGGGACTTCCCTCCCCATTCCTTCTTGGCTTCCTCACCTTCTGCCTGTCGATCATCCAGTTGGGCCCCCCTTTGATCTGGATTCCCGCCACCATCTGGCTGATGCTTTCCGAACATACCGGGTCGGGCATTTTCATGGGCATCTGGGGTTTTTTCGCTATCAGCGGAATCGACAACCTGCTGCGCCCCTACCTGATCAGCCGCGGGGCCAATCTCCCCCTGATCGTCATCCTCCTGGGCGTCATGGGCGGCATCCTGGCCTTTGGCTTTATCGGCGTCTTTCTCGGCCCCACTCTTCTCGTGGTCGGCGGCATGCTGCTGCGTCTCTGGATCACGCGGAAAAGAGCCGAGCCGCGCGAAAACTCATGATCGCTCAGCCCGCCGTTCTGCCGTGCTGCCGGAAATACGCCAAACCCTCGATCAGGGTCTTGATGTTCTCCACCGGTACGCCGGGCGCAATCGAGCTGCTGGCGCCGAGCGCCAGACCGACCTTTGGCCCCTTCTCCACCAGCCAGTTCAGCTGACGCTTCACATCGGCCGGCTTGCCGTGAGGCAGCGTGGTGGTGACCGAAACGCCTCCCAGGATGAACAGGCCATCCCCGTCACGGGTCTTCATCTTGCAGATGGACTCGTAGTCCATGCCGTCCTCGTACTGGAAACCCTGAAAGCCGCCCAGCCCCGCCTCCAGCAGGCGCGGCACCATGGCCATCAGATTCCCGTCGCAGTGCCAGATCAGGCGAATGCCGGCATCCAGGAGCGGCTGAATCGACCGGGCGAACGGCGGAAACCACATCGTATCCAGCGTCTTCACATCCACCAGCGTCCCGCGCGAATCGGCCATGTCATGATCGAGCCGGATCAGCCGCGGCAGGCCGCCTTCGACGATGGCGCGGGCCGCGATGCGGTTGAAGACCACGGCCATATCAGCCTCGATTTTGAAACCCCGCTCGATCACCTCGGGGTAGAGCGCGTAAGCCATGAAATAGTTGGCGTAGCCGTAATGGCCATAGAGGAGATGGGGAAAGTAAAAGAAGCCCCCGTAGGGGCTCTTGAGCATGTTCATCCCGAAAAGTTTTTGCACGTCGATTTCGATGCCAATCAAGCTGCGGACACGCTCGTCGAACCTGGCTTCAAGGTCGCGCCGACTCTTCTCCCACTGCGGGAACAGGAACGTCTCCATGTGCTCGACGACAGCCTCGGGCGAATCGATGACCCTGCCGTCGCGGATGACCTTCTCGGCGCCGGTCGTGGCGCCCCGCGCGGCATCCTTGTCGTACCCCTGGTCCCTCATGCTCAAGGGATTGTTGGGAATCCACTGGTCAATGAAGCAGGCGCCGGCCTTGAGCTGGAACTCGCGGTAGACCCGGACCGGCTCCTTTTCGTAGCTGCCCGCCGGATTGTCCGAGAACGTCTCCAGGTGCGACCATTGCATGTCGTTCAGCATCCAGGATGGAATCCCCCGGGTGGGGCGCAGGGCAAAGGTGTCGAGCGCCAGCCGGGCGTTGGCTTGCCACTGGCCTTCGAAGATACTGAAGTCGCCTGCCTTTGACATGTCACTTCCCTTTATCGCTTTTTCCGATCCAGCCCGCCAGGCGCCGCAAGCCGCTGTGCGCAACCGGCCCCCGCACCTACTTCGCCGTATAGCCACCGTCCACCGGAATATTCGTTCCCGTGAAAGCTCTCATCGATCACCGCCACGTCGTCGAAACAGCCCTTCTTCACCGGACGGGCCACGGCATTATTGATCAGGATGTGCAATTGTCCGCTCTCCCGCACGATCGAATCGCGAACGGCAAAGGTGGACGGCTCGTCCACCTGGTCCATCCGCAGGGCGCGCACATCATGCCCCAACGCCCGCACCCGCTCATTGGGTTTCATGCGAGCGCCTCCTTCACGATTCGATTGCCACTTCACGCCCGCCCTCGTCGCGGCTGCGGATACCGGCGATGATGAGCTTCATCAGCTCGACCGTCTCCTCGAACGGGAACGACCGCACGCCGGTGCGCAGGTAGCCGATGAACGCCTCGAGCTGCGTCTTGAACGAATAGAAGGAATCCGCGAAAGAGACCTGCGCATGCCCGGCGGTCCCGCATAATTGCAGGCAGCCAAACGAGCCGTACATGTCGGCCGAGGCGACCACCACGGCGTCAACGCCCGAGCGGTGCTTGAGATGCACAATGTTGCGGTCCGCCGTGCCGGTGTTGCGCGCGGACACGAAACCCGGCCCGAGGATCGGATAGATCCCCTCCAGGGCATGGATGCCATAGCGCTCCCAGCTCTTCGGCGTCGTGATGCTCACGAAACGCAACGCGCCCATTTCGCGGGTCGAAAGCCGGTACGGCATGAACTCCTTGGCGTACCGCATGCAGCTGGAGCTCATGATCGGCTTGCCCGCGGCCACCCAGTCCTGGAAGACCCGCAGGTCCGCCGCGTTATCCACCATGGGCTTGTCCACGAACACCGGCAGCCCCGCCTCCACGAAGGGCCGGGCTCGCTCCACGTGCTCTGAGCCGATGTCGGTCGCGATGATGACCGCATCCACCCGGCCGATCACATCGGTGGGGTTCGCCACCACGTTGGGGATCCGCGAGCACAGCGCCACATGCTCGGCGGTGAACCCGCCGTCGCCCACGCAGCAGATGTGCGTGACCTTGGCGCCGGGGATGGTCAGCGTCTCCGCCGGCTCCTTGTTCAGATAGGCCGGAATGCCGGCAAACGGGCATTCCCGGGTCATGAGATCGCGGTCGTAGCCATTGAACATGGCGCTCCACGAGTACGGATGGCCGTTGCCCGAGGTGCAACCGATCACGGCAAGCCGAATCGCGTCCGGGTTCTTTACCAACGTCATAACATTCCCTTTCCATTCATGAAGCGCCACCACTACTCCTGTGCGCAGGGGCCTTGCCCCGCATGTAGGAATGGGTGTGCTTCCGGAGGTGATTGAAAAACTGCGGGCCGTCTTTGTTCGCCAGGGCCTTGACAAACTCCCCATGCTGGATCATCCAGCGATCCCGGTCGGCCGAAGTCCGGGGGCAATCCGGATCCTCCACTTGCCCGTGAAACAGGGATGCATACAACCCGGCAAAAAGCGCCGCCAGCCGGTTCCCGCAGGCGGCAACCAGAGCGGTGTGAAAGGCCGAATCGAGGGCGTTCAAGTCGGCCATGTGTCTTGCCGATTCGGCCCGGGCGACGATCCGCGTCAGGCGGGCGGGCAGGCGCGGTCCGCTGCGGGCCAGCATCATCGGGCCCAGCCCCCACTCCATGGCCGCGCGAAACTCCATGGCATCGGGCAGGCGGCCGGTGGCCGCCAAGTCCCCGCCGAAGAAATGGCGGAGCTCCAGGAGGACCGGGTCTCGCGCACGGACGACCGACCGCGCCCGCCTCGCGCGCGATCTCCCGCTCGGCCGGCAGGGCGTCGCCGTTCCGGAGCCCGCGGCGGCGGATATGGTCTTCGATCCACCCCATGGCCCGCTCCGGCGCCGAACCCGCTTTGTTTATTATGTCAGACATAATTAGGCCGGATCATGCCCGAATTGCCAGACCGGCGTCAAGCTCAAGTAAGTGCCCAAAACAAGACCTGAAATGAAAATCGGACTTTCGAAAATCGGTTGATCAACCTGCGGAATAATGCTAATAAAGAACACCTATTGCAGAAAACTGAGGAACGCCGAATGCCGCCCATCAAACACCCCCTCCCCAGCGAACCATCCCCGCTAGTCGTCGCGGAACGCATCACGCTGGCTGATCTATCGAATAAAGCCGGCATTGGCGTTCCAACGGTCTGCAAAGTGCTGCGTTGCTGATGGACCGGATCCAAGGCAGAGCCGGAACCCGGTTCCGTCGGCTTTCCACATCACCGAAACTGATCGTATGTCATTCGACCCAGGGATAACACCTTTTGCGCATTCAAATCCAACAAGTCAAAGTGCCTCTCCGCTACGATGATGCCCTCGTTATGCGCGAGGTCAGCCGCCGTCTAGGCTGTCCGCCCGCCCAGCTAAGCGAACTCACAATCGTCCGGCGCTCGCTGGACGCCCGGCCGCGGAATCCGGAACCGGTCTACGCCCTCCTGGTGGAAGCCACCTTCACCGGCCCCGCCCTGCCGCCCCGCTCGCATGAGGCCGGCGTCGAGATCCTGCCCGAGGAGGCCCCGGTGCCCCCGCCCCGCTCCCTTCCCGCCCATCTTTCGGAGCCCCGCCCCATTGTGGTGGGCGCCGGCCCCGCGGGGCTTCTGGCGGCCCACACGCTGGCCCTGGCCGGAGCCAGGCCCATCCTGATCGAACGCGGCGAGGACGCGCATTCCCGAGCCCCCAAGGCGGCAAGCTTCTGGAACGACGGCGTCCTGGATCCGGAGAGCAACGTCCTTTATGGCGAAGGCGGCGCCGGCCTCTTCTCGGACGGCAAGCTGACCGCCCGGAGCAAGGAGCGCGGGCGTGTTCACGACCTGATGGCGCTACTCCACGCCTGCGGAGCAAATGCCTCCATCCTGGTCGACGCCGAGCCGCATATCGGCAGCGATGTGCTGCTCGACCTGGTGCCCCGCCTGCGGCGCCGGATCGAGGAAGCCGGCGGCGAAATCCGCTTCCGCTCCCGCCTGGATGGCATGGTGATTCACAACGGCGCGCTGCGCGCCGTCATCGTGAACGGGGTTGAAGTCGCCTGCTCCCGCTGCATCCTGGCCCCCGGCCACAGCGCCCGCGAAGTGCCGGCCATGCTGGCCGCCGCGGGCGTGGCGCTGACCCCGAAGCCCTTTGCCCTGGGGCTGCGCCTGGAATTGCCCCAGGACTCGATCGACAAGGCCCAATACGGAAAATGGGCGGGCAGCCCCCTGCTGGGCGCGGCGAGCTTCCGCCTGACCCGGAAAGAGGACTCAAACACCCGCGCCTGCTACAGCTTCTGCATGTGCCCGGGCGGGCGCGTGATCGCCTGCGCCTCGGAACCGGGCCTGCTGACAACCAACGGAATGAGCTATTCCAGGCGCCTGCTTCCGCGCGGAAACGCGGCCTTTCTGGTGCCCGTGGGGCCGGCCGACTACCCCGCCCACGCCAACCCGGCGCTCGCGGGCATGGAGTTCCAGCGGGAGATCGAGAAAAAGGCGTTCGAGGCCGCGGGCGGAACGTATGCCGTGCCGGCGGCGCGGCTGACCGACTTCCTGGCCGGCCGCACGCCGGCCGACCTTCCCGAAGGCGGCTCATGCCATCGGGCCAAGCCGGCGGATCTCCGGCTCATCCTGCCCGCCTGCATCGTGCCGACCCTGGAGCAGGCCATCCCGGTCATGCTTCGGGACCTGCGGGGTGTGCGGCCGGAGGACGCCCTGCTCTACGCCGCTGAAACTCGCAGCTCAAGCCCCTGGCGGATCGAGCGAAATGCGGAAGGCGAATCCGTCAGCACACGCGGCCTTTACCCGGCCGGCGAAGGCGCCGGTTATGCGGGCGGCATCGTAAGCTCCGCCATCGATGGGCGGCGCGCGGCGGAAGCCATGCTTCAGTCGAGCTGATACCCGAACCGCCTGGCCCCGGCATCCAAAGACTCCACGTTCAGCCCGGCATCGATCGTATGGGGCGACAGGACGCTTAATCCGGCGGCCAGATTGCCAAAAGCCAGGGCCGACCGAACTCCTTTCGGTGAATCCGATTCATCCGGCAGAAACGGCCAGCCCGCCGCCAGGGCAGACAGCACGCCGCCCAGCAGCGTATCGCCCGCGCCGGCCGTGCTGACCGGCTTGACCGCAAGGGCAGCCCGATGCGCCCAGCGCCCTGACTCGTAGCCATAGACGCCGCCCGCGCCCACGCTTAAAAGGATTTTCAGGGCCGGCTTCCGGCGCCTGGCATAATCCGCGCACGCCTGCAGGAGAGGCTCCGGATTTGCCGGTGAATAATCAGAACCCGTCAAGGCGACGGCTTCATCCTCGTTGATGGCCAGCAGATCGACCTTCTCCAGCAGGCCGGTTTTCAGGGCGTCCGCCATTTCGCCGGGCACAAAGGAGGCCACCCGGAACGCACCCGTGACGGTGGCGCGGCGAAGCAGGCTGGCGCGCATGGCCAGGGGAACTTCCGGCGCCGCCAGGGCGATGGCGCGGGCTCCGTAACGCTCCAGCCAGGGCTGGGCGGCATCGAGATCCGCCTCGGCCAGGCGGCAGGGGGCGGCGTTGGTCGGCGTCAGGTTGCCGCCCGCTCCGTCGGGGAACTGGTAGCAGACCGCAAAAAGGGTGGGAAGATCGGGCACCGCCTCGACAAAACGGCAATCGAGTCCGGCGTCGCGCATCTCGGCCAGCAGGCGGTCGCCGGCCGCATCGCGGCCAACCTTGCCGATGGGGAGAACATGAAACGGCCGGCCGGCCGGCGTGGCGCCGGTGAAAACAGCGGTGAAATGGGATATGATGTGTAACTTGCAGTAGTCGCGCGACTCGAGAAGCCGCCCGCCGCGGCTCTCGTTCCGGCCCAGGTCCTGATTTCCATCAAGGGCGAACAGGATTCCGGCGCCGATACCGCCCACGCCGATCAAGGCTTCGTAGCGCGCCTGTGCCAGATCCAGAAGCCGCTTCACCGGATCCTCGCTTCGATCAGCGTGGCATCCCACACCGGGACTTCCAGGAAGACGCCAAGCTCGGCGGCGTCTTTCCGGAGCTGGGCCACATCGCCATGATCCACCACGTTGAGACGCTTTCCGTCAAGCATCACCAGGTTGAGCTCATAGCTGGTGTAGGAACTGGAACTGCTCTTGCTGCTCCGGATGAACTCCGAAACAATCTGGAGGG
The DNA here is from genome assembly GCA_903828035.1 of uncultured bacterium. The sequence continues at coordinate 1,805 of CAIKKV010000271.1, read as the reverse complement.
CGTGGATGTCGTCCAGGCGGCAGAGGACGCCGGAGCGCTCCTGGCCATGCTCAAAATCGGAACGCGGATCGCGCCAGCCCCTCCACGCGGTTCCCGTCTCCTTATCGAAGATCACCGGCCGCGCGCCGAAGGCCAGCATGCCGGCGCCGACGGCGGCAAACAACAAGCCCATCAGGATCGGGATAAACTGGCCGGCCTCCCGCGGATGAAGGAAGACGATAAACGCAATCATGATCCCCAGCCCGATCAGCAGGAAAAAGCCGCAGAAGGCGATATAGGCGGCGGCGGGGCGGAAGACGCACCGGCCGCCGTCATCGCGCCGCGTGAGCACATGGGTGCGGATATTGGCGCCGCCGCCTTTCAAAGGATCCCACTCCGTTTTCAGGGCCACGGAATCCTCCCATTGCGCCGGGTCAATGGGCGCGACCGCTTTCGGCAAATACTTCTTCAGCTCTTCAAGCAGCCGGTTGATCATGGCGGTCTCCGTTCCAGTCGGTCCGAACACACGGAATTCGTTCGATTACTTTTCCTTGAAATTATCGACGGTCACCGCCTTGAAGACGGCGGACGGCGGCGACTTGACGCCGGCCTTATCCTGCCACACGATCCAATAGTAGAGCTCCACGCCGGGCCTGAGGCCGCGGACGAGATCTCCCGATTTGATTCCTGCCGGCACCAGGTTCACGGCCCCGCGGCCGTCCGGATAGGCGGCGACCCACAGGTAATACTTGGCGGCGTCGGGAACCTCGCGAAAATCCACATGCATGCGCGTGCCGTCATAATAATGATCCGGCTGGCGCAGCCCCGTGATTTCCGAGGGCATCCCCTTCCCCGCGGCCGCCATCTCGGCAATCGGATTGGACAGGGGCGGCACGCCCCGGGGCAGCGGCATGCGCAACCGGTTCACGCGCACGGCCTCCTTCTCGTCGCGATCCGCCGGATCGTCATACAGCGCGTACAACTTGCCCAGCGCGACCTGGTTCGTGGCCACGGGTTGGACATCGTTGACATACAAAATGTGGGTGCGCTGCTCGACGATCACGGACTCGAGGGTTAGCGGGAGATCGACCACGTTCAACCGGGCCGGATCGCCGCCGTCACCGCCGCGCCACCAGGTGGTGCCGGCCTTGCGGAACTGGTCCCAGCCCTCATGACCGGGCAGCTCGAACTCGAGAAAGCGCCAGCCATCAAAACAGAACATGCTCCACGAATGGATATCATCGCAATTGAACTGGTCTTTTGTCCCGATGCTGGTCCACCGTTCGCCAACCGCATCTTTCAGCACGTAAATGACCCGGCCCCAATCGCTCGCGCCGCGGACCCAGAGGCCCAGGCGGGACGGCGCGCCCTTCAAAACAACGGGCTTGGCCGGACGCAGGACATTGTACCAGGGCATGAGTTCATGGACGGCGTCCTGCTTCTGCAACGTCGAGACCAGCACCTTGCCCTGCGCGGAATCCTCTTCCTTGGAAGCCGAGAAACGGCCCGGGTAATGCATCATGGCCCAGTGATTCGACTCGAGAATCCCGTCGTGCTCATCCGTAAACCGCCAGGTTCCGTCGCCCAGATCCGCCACCGGCACGGCCTCCGCCGGCAGCACCGCATCCGCATGAAGCGGAGCGCCCGCGCGCACCGCCGTCACCGTCACCGCGGCGGACGCGAACGTGACATACTTCACCGACGGATCGGTCTCGAAGGTCACCCGTCGATTGCTAGAGGCGATATATCGGCCATTATTCATGCTGTCGGTAAGGCGGACTTTCGAGTCCGCCGACAATTCCAGGGTCACCGGCCTGGTGCCCCGG
>CAIKKV010000270.1 GCA_903828035.1 uncultured bacterium | reverse complement strand
GTATCGGGCAAAACACGCTGATGGCATCCGATGGCCGGTGTGAAGGAAAGCCTAACTTCGAAGGGTTTTCGCTCACTATCTCCGTGCCCAACGAAGGCGATGCGGAACGGTTTTTCGCCGCTCTGGCGGACGGCGGACAGGTGCAGATGCCTTTGGATAAAACCTTTTTTTCCCCGCGCTTCGGCATGGTCGCCGACCGCTTTGGCGTTTCATGGATGATTATGGTGTACGTCTGAGGTCCGCCCTCATCCGCCCTTCGGGCACCTTCTCCCCCAGGGAGAAGGCTCTCCGCCGGTCTGGCGTAAGAGCGACGCACTTGCAGACAGGCCGATTTGACCTTTGGCGTTCGAATGCCCGCTCCTCTCCCGGGGCAGAGGGCAGGGTGAGGGCGGGCCATGATCGCATAGCCCACCAATTATTAAGTCGAAAGACGCTGGGATTTGGTGGGGTCAAGGCCAAAATATGAATTGCTGGGATGCATCACAAACCGCTTTACGAAAGCGCCCCTTTTTCATTAGCATCGCCCAAGACATATGAAATGGCACACACTCCTGTTCCTGTTCGCCGGCTTGCTAAGCCCGATGGCGGCTGATACGGCTTCAACCCCGCCGCATACGATTGTTTCCATCAGGGAAAACGCCTTTTACATCAACGGGGAGCCGACCTATAAGGGGCGCGTTTGGCAGGGGCGCAAGATTGAAGGATTGCTCCTGAACAGCAGGATGGTCCAGGGCATCTACGACGACCGGAACCCGGAAACGGTCAAGCTCTGGGCATATCCCGACACCGGAAGATGGGATGCGGAGCGCAATACCCGGGAATTTCTGGCGGCCATGCCGGAGTGGCGCAGGAACGGTCTGCTGGCGGTTACGATCAACCTGCAAGGGGGCTCGCCTCAGGGCTACTCGCAGGGCCAGCCATGGCACAACTCGGCATTTGAAAACGACGGCGCGTTGCGGGCAGATTATTTGGCACGGCTGGAACGGATCCTTGACCGCGCAGACGAGCTCGGCATGGCGGTTATCCTCGGCTATTTCTACTTCGGACAGGACCAGCGCTTGCAGGATGAAGCCGCGGTGGTGCGGGCGGCTGATGCCGCCACAAAATGGGTGCTGGACCATGGCTGGCGCCATGTGCTCGTCGAGGTCAACAATGAGTGCAATGTCAATTACGACCACGCCATCCTGCAGCCCGCCCGTGTTCACGAACTCATTGAACGTGTGAAAAACGCCAACCGCGACGGACGCCGCCTGCTGGCCGGCACCTCGTACGGTGGCGGCACGATCCCGAAAGAGAATGTGGTGCGGTCTTCGGACTTTATTCTGATCCACGGCAACGGTGTGTCCGAACCCAAGCGCATCGCCGAAATGGTTCGCCAGACCCGGTCGGTTGCAGGTTACAGACAGCAGCCGATCCTGTTTAACGAAGACGACCATTTCAATTTCGACAAGCCGGAGAACAATTTCACCGCCGCCATCGGTGAATACGCCTCCTGGGGCTATTTCGATTTTCGCATGAAAGGGGAGGGATTC
>CAIKKV010000269.1 GCA_903828035.1 uncultured bacterium | reverse complement strand
GCTGTACGATGAGGAGTTCACGGGAGTCCGCATCTCGCCTTCGGCGGCGGGGGCGGTCCGGATGTTGCAGGAGAGCGGCCACCAGTTCGACATGCTCGACACGCAAAGCTCCCTGGCGCCGTACAAGGTGCTGATCCTGCCGGATCACATTACCCTGGACGGCGACCTGCTGTCGCGCGTCGGGGACTACATCGCGGCCGGGGGCAAGGCGATCCTGTCCTTCGAATCCGGGCTCAATCCCGCCAGGAGCGCCTTTGCGCTCGAGGCGCCGGGCGTCCGGCTGCGGTCCAATCCCACCCTGACGCCCGCCGGAACGTTGGCCCGCAACGAGCCCATGGGTCCGTCCAATGACTATACGGACTACATCCGTCCGCGCGAAGCGTTGGGCAGCGGGCTGTTCGCGACGGAATATGCCACCTACCTTAAGGGCGTCGAGATCGAGGCCGCCGGGGCGGAGGTCCTGGCGGATGCCGTGGCCCCTGTCTTCAACCGGTCGTGGCGGCATTTCTGTTCGCACCGGCAGGCGCCCTCCTCGGGGCGCGTGGACTATCCCGCCGTCACCCGGTACGGCGGTGTCATCTACTTCGCCCATCCCCTCTTCAAGGTGTACGGCCGCCGCGCACCCTTGTGGTGCAAGGCCATGCTCCGCAACGCGCTGGAGCTTCTCCTTCGTGATCCGGTCTTGCGCCATGACGGCCCCGGCAGCATCATTGCCACCGTCAACGAGCAACGTGAGGAAGACCGCTGGGTCGTCCATCTGCTCCACTATATTCCCGAGCGCCGCGGCAGCGATCTCGACACGATTGAGGATGTCATACCGGTGCGCGATCTTTCACTCTCCGTGCTGGCCTCCAGGCCGGTGCGCCAGGTGCGCACCGTTCCGGAGGGCGACCGGCTGCCGCACGCCACGGAGGCGGGGCGCACCACGTTCACCCTGCCGGTATTGCGGGGGCACGAAATGATCGAGCTTCAGTTTTGAGTGGATTGACGCAGATATGACCGCGACTGACAAGCAACCGCACGACGGGCGGCCGGGCATTACGGTCCGGTCGCTCAGCGCCGCTGTTTTCTGCATGCTCCTGATGGGCGTGGGGATCCAGTAGGCCGAGGTGTGCCCGGCCAATTACAGCGCCCTGGCGGAACAAGCCGTCGGCATCCCGGCCGTGGCCGTGATGCTGCTCGTGCTCCTGCTCTCGGGGCTGTGCGCGCTGTGGACCCGACGGAAGCTGCTGAGCCGGCCGGAGTTGCTCTGTGTCCTCTAGGCGATGCTGATTGCCGCGCCGCTGATGACGCAGGGAATGTGGCACCGCTTTTTCGGCATCGTCTCCGCCACGCCGCGCGAAGGGCAGTTCGACTACATGGACGCCCTGAGCGACAAGCTCTGATTCACGGCATGCTGAAGTTTTGCGCCGAGCAGGGATTGATTCGTGTTGAAACGCCCCTGGTTGCCTGCCCTGGAGCCTATCCGGCGGTCCGGTGCGAGGGGAGTCGCCATCGGCGAACGAAGCGCGGATCCGGCTGGAGGTCACCACCGAGGCCGTCGACGGAGTCGAAAACCACAGCACAAAAGTGGGCACACTTTTCAATTTCGGGAGGGGTGAAACGAGGTCAAGCTAAAGGAAATGCTTGATTAAAATGGCGTGCCTGGCAGGAGTTGAACCTGCAACCCTCAGATCCGTAGTCTGATGCTCTATCCAAT
>CAIKKV010000268.1 GCA_903828035.1 uncultured bacterium | reverse complement strand
GCCGACGTCTCCCGCTCCTGGAGCAGCACGTTGACGGCATCCAGCAAGGCCCGGATGCTGGATTCCACAATGTCCGTGGACAGGCCCCTGCCGTTATAAACACGGTCTCCGCAGCGCACCTTGATGGTGGCCTCGCCCTGGGCATCCTCGCCGCCGGTCACCGCGCCCAGCGAGAACGATTCCAGCTTGAGCTCCAGCCCGAGCATCTGCTCCACCGCCTTGAAAGAGGCATCGATGGGCCCGTCGCCGATCGCCACATGCTCGAGAAGCGCCCCATCCCTGGCCAGGCGGACCGTGCTGGTGGCGGTGATCGTGTTGCCGGAATGGACGATGAAGCGGTCGAGCTTGACGCGCTCGAGGGTGACCTGTCCCACCTGCTGGCGGGCCAAGGCCTCGAGGTCGGCGTCCGACACCACTTTCTTGCGGTCGGCCAACTCCTTGAACTGGGCAAAGAGCGCCTGAACGGCAGCGGCGGACAGGGTGAAGCCCAATTCAACAAGCCGGGTCTCGAAGGCGTGGCGGCCGGAATGCTTGCCGAGCACCATGCGGTTGCGGGGAAGCCCGATCGATTCCGGCGTCATGATCTCGTAGGTTCCCGAATGGGCCATCATGCCGTGCTGATGGATGCCGGCCTCGTGCGCGAAGGCATTCTCCCCCACGATCGCCTTGTTCGCCTGCACCCGCGACCCCGTGGCCGTCACCACGCTGCGGCTCGCGTTGTAAAGCCGCGTGGTGTCGATGGAACAGGTGATGCCGGCAAAATAGTCGGCGCGCGTGCGAAGCCCCATGACCACCTCCTCGAGGGCCGCGTTGCCCGCCCGCTCCCCGATCCCGTTGATCGTGCACTCGGCCTGCTCGGCGCCGGCGCGGATCGCGGCCAGCGTGTTGGCCACCGCCAAGCCAAGATCGTTGTGGCAATGCACGGCGATCCGCGCGTTCCGGACGTTCGGCACGCGGTTCATGATGTCGGCGATGAATCCGCCGAACTGCTCGGGCATGGCGTAGCCCACCGTGTCGGGAATATTCACCACCGAGGCGCCGGCCTTGATCACCCCTTCCACGACCCGGCACACGAAGTCCGGCTCGCTCCGCGTGGCGTCCTCGAGGGAGAACTGCACGTCGGGGCAGAGGTTGCGGGCATATTGGACCATCTTCACCGCCTGCTCGTACATGGCGTCCGGAGTCAACTTGAGCTTGTACTGCATATGCAGCGGCGACGTGGCGAGAAAGGTGTGGATGCGGGGGCGGACCGCCTCGCGGATCGCCTCCCAGGCCATGTCGATATCCTTGGGCAACGCCCGGGAAAGACTTGCCACCGAGACGCTTTTAACGGCCCGGGCTATCGCCCTGACGGCTTCGAAGTCTCCGGGCGAGGCCACGGCAAAGCCCGCCTCGATGACATCCACCTTCAAGGCCTCCAACTGCTCGGCCACGAGCAACTTCTCATTCAAGTTCATGCTGCAGCCGGGCGACTGTTCGCCATCCCGAAGGGTGGTGTCGAAAATGAAAAGCCGCCGCGGGTTCGTTATCTGGCTCATGATGATTCGCTCCTCGGTAATCGGTCTTTGAAATAAAAAACCCGACCCGGTTTCGCCGGATCGGGGAGTTCAGCCTGGGGATGAAGGATAACGGTATACCTCAGGTTAGACTGCTTTCTCCCGGGGCTGCCAGCACGCGCTGCAGCCCCCTTCGCAGGTCCAGATTGATTCCCGAGAACATCCGTTTCATGTAAATACTATAGAATGAACAAAAGGATGAGATC
>CAIKKV010000267.1 GCA_903828035.1 uncultured bacterium | reverse complement strand
TGCTTTCCAGATAAGATCATCTCGACCCATGCAGGCGGCTAGATAAACAGCACGCCGGCCAGGGCGGCGGCCAGGATGACCAGGAAGGCCGGGAGGACGATGCGCTTCAGGCGCGCGTTTCCGGAGACCATGACGATCACGCATTTGGCGAGCATGCTCCCCGCGGCCGCCAGCACCACGCCGGTTGCCGCCGTATGAGCCGTGATCGTGCCGCCCGTCATTTCGGCCAGCGTCAGCGTGACCGCGTCCATGCTGGCCCCGCCGGCCAGGAAGCCCGAGACGTAGATGCCCGGGGTTCCCCAGGCCGCCTCGGCGGCGCGGCCCAGCAGTAGGACGGCCGCAAACAGGAGCCCGAATTGCAGGGCGGGCCAAAGCTCAAAGGGGTTTGTCACTTCCAGCGTGATCGTTTTGTCATCGCGGCTCTGGCGCTTGTTCCAGGTCCAGATCGCCAGGCTGCAAACCAGGCCGGCGAGCGTGCCGACCGCCATCGGCATGAGCAGAAGCCGGGCCGTGGGCGGGTGGAGCACCAGCAGGATGGCCAGCACGCGCGGGAACATCAGCATATTGGCCAGGCAGAGGCCCGAGGCGAAATCGCCCGATTCTTCCGGTTGCTGCCGGCTCCGCCGGGCGAAGGTCAGCGTGAGCGCGGTGCTGGACAGCAGTCCCCCCAGCAGGCTCATGATGCCGATGCCGCGCCGGGCGCCGACCGCCTTGATGACGGCGTAGGCGGCGAGGTTCAGGCCCGCGATCAGGACGACCATGATCCAGATGCGGTAGGGGTTTAGCGCGCCGAGCGGGTCGAAGGTGCGGTCGGGCAGGATGGGCAGGATGACCGCCGAGATCAGCCCGAATTGGACGGCGGCCATGAAATCGTGGGGCTCCAGCCGATCCGACAGCGCGGTCAGCGGCTTCTTGGACGCCAGGAGGAGAATGGTCACGATGGTCAGCGCTATGGCGGGAACCATCAGATCCCACCAGACCAGTCCGCCGTATAAAAACGTGATGAGCGCGGCGGCCTCGGTGGTGGTGCCGGGATGGGGCAGGGAAGGGGCCATGTTGCGGTAGCCCAGGAGGATGAAGGCCGCGGTGACCGCGAAGGCGACGCTGAAGAACCAGCCGGGCGTCAATCCGTTGATCAGGGCCGAGACGCAGCCCAGGAGGCTCAGGAGGGTAAAAGTGCGGACGCCAGCGAAGACGCCGCCCTTTTCCTTTTCCCGCTCGAGCCCGATGACGAACCCGAGGAGCAGCGCGACGCCGAACTTCTGGAAGATCTCCAGCAAACCGGGTTGAGCCGTCATAGGCATATTTACCCCTTGGTGGCGGCAGGTTTGTCACGCTGGCGCCGGATATCATAGACGGCAATGGCCGCGGCCACGCCGGCGTTGAGCGAGTCCACCTGGCCCAGCATCGGCAGGCGGATGCGGTAGTCGCAGTTTTCGCTCACCAGCCGGCCGAGGCCCTCGCCTTCGCCGCCGACGACGAGGCCCACTGCTCCCTTGAGATCGGCGTCCGTATAGGGAACCGAATCAGGCCCGGCATCGAGCCCGGCGAGCCACAGGCCGTCTTCCTTCAGGTCGCGCATGGC
>CAIKKV010000266.1 GCA_903828035.1 uncultured bacterium | reverse complement strand
CGGCCCTGCCGACCTGGCGCACCCGTTCGGCGGTAATGGCTGTGCCATAGGGGAAGCGGCTGGAGAGGCAGGCAAAAGCCGGTTTGTTCCAGGTCGATAATTTCATGACCCGGGAAAGGTTTCTGATGTCGTCCTTGGTGAGCCCGGCCTCCTCCAGGGGACTGCGCACTCCCAGTTCGGCTGCGGCCCGGCGGCCGGGACGATGGTCGTTGCGGTCATCCAGGTTGGAACCGTCCAGCAGGTGGGGCAGTCCCTCCCGGTCGGCAATCTCCCGCAACTTGCCGAACAGTTCTTTTTTGCAGTAATAGCAACGGTCGCGGGGATTTTCCTTGAACTCGGGAAGATCCAGCTCCTCGGACACAATCACCCTATGTCGCCCGCCTATCAGGGTAGCCAGCTCACGCGCCTCACGCAACTCCCGCTCGGGATAGGTGGCGGAAGTAGCGGTAACCGCCAGGGCGCGGCCAGCCAGAATATCAACCGCAACGGCAAGCAGGAAGGTGGAATCCACTCCCCCCGAGAATGCGATCAGGCAACCGCCCATCCCATCAATAATTTCCCGCAGACGCTGGTACTTGTCCGCCAGATTCAGTTCCGCTGTTTCGCTCATAGGGCAGGTCCTTGTTCGATGTCATTTTCCGCCAGTGTAGTGACAAGTGCCCTCCTGTGCAACACGATATTGACCCGGTCGTTCTCCCGGCTGAAGATAAAGGCCAGGTTCTGCTCATATGCCAGTCGTGCCACCGGTTCCAGTTGTCCCACATCCCGCAGTTTGAAGAGCACCCGGTTGCCCTTGGCCAGGTAGTCCAGAAAGCCCGTGGTGACATCGAATTCGATCACGCCGCGCTCTTCGGTCAGGTCAACCATAATGCCCTCATCACCCATGATAAAGGCTTCACCCAGGCAGATACGCTGGGCCGCCACGCCGTTTTCGTCGCTCAAACCCTGGATGATGCCGCCGCCACCGATCTGCAGGCCGTCTTCGATGACAAAACGCCCCATGCGGATGTTATCGACGTACAGATCCGCGGCGATGTCGTTTTTCAGGCTGAACAGGACGGCGCCGACCTCGCTGGGAAGCAGCTCCTGGGCGTAGCGTTCGATGACCGCCAGGGTGGACGAGTCGAGCCGCTCTTCGATGGCCGAGACGGTGGCCTGGACTTCGGCTGTGCCCAGTTTGAGCGTGTAGGTTTTGCCGGCCTGGAAGGGCCGGTCGGCCAGCCAGAAGATACTGGCTCTGATTTCCCGTGCCTTGACCGGTTTGCGCTTGCGGCGCGAGATGACTTCGCCCCGTTCGACAAACAGTTCGTCTTCGGTGGTGATGCCGATACATTCTCCGGCCCCGGCCAGGGAAAGATCGTTTTGTTGCCATTTTTCAACGGTTTTGACCCGGGTGATCTTGCCGGAGGGCAGAAAGATGATTTCATCACCCCGGTTGACCTGGCCGGTTTCCACCCGGCCGGCATAGATCCGTTTGCCGTCCCATTTATAGACATCCTGGACCGGCATGCGCAGGGGCGCGCCGGCGTCGGCCCGGACATTGCTGAAGGTGTCCAGGGCTTCCAGTATGGTGGGTCCACTATACCAGGGCACATGGCCGTGGCGCGTGGCGATGTTCTCTCCCTCCCGGGCCGAGATCGGTACGACGTAGGAGGGTACGATATGGACGGAGTGCAGAAAGGCGCGGATGTCGTTTTCAACCTCCTGGAAACGGTTGCGGTCATAGGCGACCATGTCCAGTTTGTTGATGGCAACCACGACCTGGCGGATACCCAGCAACGAGAGCACATAGGCATGGCGGCGGGTCTGTTCGCGAACCCCTTCGGCGCCGTCCACCAGCAGGATGGCGGCGTCGGCCGAAGCTGCGCCGGTGATCATGTTCTTGAGGAACTGTTTGTGTCCGGGTGCGTCGATAATGACGTAGGGCCGTTTGGTTGTCTTGAAGAAAGTTGAGGCGGTATCAATGGTGATGTTCTGGTCGCGCTCCTCCTCCAGTGCATCCATCAGGTAGGCGAATTCAAATTCGCGTCCCTGGGCGCGGCAGGTGGCTTCGATCTCGCGGTAGCGTACTTCAGGAATACTGCCGGTATCAAAGAACAGGCGGCCGATCAGGGTGGAT
>CAIKKV010000265.1 GCA_903828035.1 uncultured bacterium | reverse complement strand
GTATCCGCAGATCAAAGACTTTTCCTCCACCGCTTTGGGCGAAGGCCCGATGTAAGGACCAACATGGGAATCTACGACGACATCTACGATGAGGCGATAGCCAAGGCGCAGCAGTACGACCCGGAGGCTTTCACGCCGCCCAAAGAGGAGCTCAAGGGCGGCATGATGGGCGCGTTGCAGCTCGCCGCCGAGGGCACGCCTTATGTGCTCGCCCAGGCGACCAAGCCCATGGTGCAGGCGTATTATGGCGGCGACCTGGATGCCGTCATGCGCGGCGACAACCCGATTCTCAACTTCGCCGACAACGTCCAGAAGCCGGACATGACGAAGTACGACCAGTCCAGCTTCCCGATTAAGGCGGCCCAGGGCTTTGTCGAAAGCGGCGGGTACAGCGTTGGCACCATGCCCGCCTCCCTCGCCGGCGCAAACGCCGGCGGCGCGGCAGGCGCGGGGCTGGGCACCCTGTTGGCAGGCCCTCCCGGCACGGTGGTCGGAGGTGTCCTTGGCGAGCTCGGCGGCGCGGTTGCGGCCAGCTATCCGGTCATGGCCCGGAGCGCGGAGTTCCAGTTCAAAGAGGACTTCGTGAAGCGGCTTCGGCAGCTTGGCCACGGTGAGGATGAGATCCGCACCATGATGTCCGATCCCCGCATCAACGAGCTGGCCGTCAACCACGGCCGGGCGGAAGGCGGGTTCGAGCAGCTTGATGACCCGGCGGAAAATGCGCTCATGGGGACCAAGTACACCAAGAAGGCGCTGTCCGCCCTGCTCCCGAATAAGTACCTGCGCTGGCCCGCGACTTTCGCGGCCGGTTTGGGCGTCAACTCGCTGTCCGAGACAGGCACCGGCATCTTCCAGAACCGTTACCAGGAAGAGGCCGCCCGCATCTTGAAGCTGCCCGAGGCCCCGGAGATGGGGAAGGGCGTTTCGGAAAAGCCGTTTTCCGAGCAGTTCACCAAGGCGTTTGACGACCAACTGCCGACCACTGTCGGTCTCGGCCTTGGTATGCTGCCGGTCCAGGCCGCCACTCATGCGGCCAATTCTCTTTTGAGCAAGCCCGGACCCACGCCGATCGAAAAGCAGTTGGCCGCCCAGTCCGCTTCCCAGGAGATCCCCAAGCCGACCACCGAGATCATCCCGGCGCAGCAGCAGGCCCAGGCTATCCCCGAGATGGCGCTGCCCGGCGGCGAGCTGACCGGCCCGCAGCAACCGGCCATGCCCGAGCAGGGCGTTGCCGGCGACTCCGCTGCGCTCATGGCGGCGTTGAGCCAGGCGCGAAGCCAGCAGATGGGCCAGATGCAGGGCATGGACGTCGACGGCTACGCCGGGGCGTTTGCTCCTCCCCGCGATGAGCTCGCCGCTGATCCGCTTCTGGTTGCCGCCAATGCGCAGCCCGGGGCCGCCCCTGGCTACGACCCGATGGCCGCCGAGAACGACGCCTGGATGAACGAGACGGTGCCCTGGATGCCGACCGTGGCCGATCACCAGGCGGCCGTGGATTTCCAACGGGAGCTGGCCGCCCGCCAGGTCATGCAGCCGGAAGCCGAGGTGCAGCCCCCTGCCCCTGCGCCGGAAATGCCCCGTGTCGCCCAACCGACGTTTGATCGGGAAATGGAGCAGATGCTCAACGACCCGATTCCGCAGCCCGCCACCCGGACCTCGTTGCCTGCGCAGACCGTGAAAGCGAAAGGCCAGATCTCCGGCGAGGGTATGCTTGGCGGCATCCAGGATCAGGCCACCGTTGCCCCGCTGCCGGTTCGCCCGGACGCGGGATATTCCCAGGAAGAAGTGGATGCTCGTTGGCGGCAGCGCCAGGAGCAGGCCGCCAAGGACGG
>CAIKKV010000264.1 GCA_903828035.1 uncultured bacterium | reverse complement strand
ATTAGGTTGGGAGAAAACTCTTTCAACGAAACCCCCTCCGGTCTTCATGCCGCCGTGACAATCCTGTTTTTGCCGGCCCGCTTCGCCTCGTAGAGAGCGCTGTCGGCCTTGTCCACGAGGGCCTGAACCGTTCGCACCGCGTCGCCGCAGGAGGCAACCCCGATGCTGATCGTCGCCTCGCCCGCCACGGTCCGGTCCCGCTCCAGCAGCAACCGGATACGCTCGGCCAGCACCGCCGCCTCGGACAACGGCGTCGCCGGGAGAATGACGGCGAACTCCTCGCCTCCGTACCGGCAGCACAAATCGGTCGAGCGCGTCGCGCTCTGGATCAGGCCGGCCAGCGCGGCCAGCAACCGGTCGCCTTCCTGGTGGCCATACCGGTCATTCACGGCCTTGAAATCATCGAGGTCGATCATCATGAAGGAGACGATCCGCCCGTACCGGAGAAACATGTTGATCTCCGTCTCGATCATTCTCAGGCAGGCGGTGTGATTGTACAGATGCGTCAACCCATCGCGGATGGCCAGCCCGACCATCAGGTCGGCCTGCCACTCGTCCATCAGAATCGGCGCGTGGATCTGCCCCTTCAAGTTGGACAGGTAATCAAGCGTCGCCACCGTCATCCGGACATTGCGCTTCATGGCCGTGGACAATTCGAACTTATGGATCAGGATTTCGTTCCAAAGCGCCTTGCCCACGTCGCCGGGGAAATATTCATGCGTCAAGGCGAACAGGAGATCCGTGTATAGCTCATCCCCCCGGCACGCCTTCAACTCAGCGATGCGCTGGGATTCCACATCGGTCATCGGCCGGTCGCCGGCATAGGCGAACACCAGCTCGACCGGAAGCGACCGCTCGGCCAACCAATAGCCCAGCCGGTTACCCTCAACCGCCGCGCGCTCGACTCCTTTATCGCATCCGTTCATTCCATGCCCTTTTGATTTAACTGGTTTCTTTATACACCGTGCGAGAAAGAACGGTTACCGGCATATGGCGTGCTTTTATTACGGAAAAACCTTAAACGCGCCTGCACTTCTCCTTGAATTCGACCGGCCAGCTCCTTATAGTGGGTGGCCTTTCAACTTAGGGAGCCCCTCATGACCATGCCCGCCATTCTGTCCGCCGTTTTGTCCCGCAAGCTGCACCAGTGCGATCAGGAATCGCTCGATGCCCTGAAAAACGGATCGCTGCTGGCCGGGGCCGTTTACGCGGATTCCCTGTTCGCCAAGGACGGATGCCTCTACATGATGGTCCGCCTGGAGACGGAAAAACGGATTCTCGCCGTGGCCGCGTCCGGCGAAGCGGCCCCCGGGTTCACCGGCGAAACCGGCGCGTCCGGAAACGTCGTTTACAAAAGCTGCCCGCTGACGGCCGGGAACGCCGCCGCCCTCCGCCGCGCTTTCCCCTGGACCGCTCCCGTTTCGCTGGCCAGCCGGCAGACGACATTCGGCTGCGGCGACCGGCTCGGCCGCGCCACCGGCGGCCATCTGCGCGCCCTCCGCCGCTACCGCGTCGCCCCCGTGCTGGCGCAGCAGTCCATGCGCGAGCTCAAGCTGACCAATCGCACCTACTCCAATGTCCTCGACGACACGACCTTCCTCGTCTTCCAGGCCGGCTACACCGAAGGGTTCGGGGCGGATGGCGATCACTTGAAGACGATTGCGGACATCGAAGGCGCCTTGAACGCCGGGATGACCATGATCACCCTTGACCTTTCAGAGGTGATGCGTCCCCAGGCCGCCGGGTTCCCCGATGCCCAGATCGACGCCGAGTTCGCCGCCCTCCCGGCCGACGTCAAGCAGGCTGTCGATGGCGTGTATGCCGACAAGACGTTCGATCTGGCCGGCGAAAAGCTGGTGTTCAAGCGGGCCGAGGCGCGCCGGTGCGCGGTCATGTACACCACCGCCCTTGATTTTGCCAGGCAGGTCTACGCGTTCCTGGTCGCCCAAAAGGGAGCCGGGCACTTCGACCTGGAAATCAGCATCGACGAAACCACCACGCCCACCCTTCCCTCGCACCACCTGTTCTTCATCCGCGAGCTGCTCCGCCGCCAGGTCACGATCGTCAGCATGGCCCCCCGATTCATCGGCGAGTTCCAGAAGGGCATCGACTACATCGGCGACATCCCCGAGTTCCGGCGCCAGTTCACGACGCACTGCCGGATCGCCCAGGCGCACGGCAACTACAAGATCTCCGTCCACTCGGGCTCGGACAAGTTCTCCATTTTCCCGATTGTCGGCGAGGTGACCGGCGGCCGCTTCCACGAGAAGACGGCCGGCACGAGCTGGCTCGAAGCCGTCCGGCTCGCGGCCCAGGAGTCGCCCGCCCTCTACCGCCGCATGCACGCGGTTGCCCTGCAGCGGCTGCCGGACGCGCTGAAGCTTTACCACATCACGCCCGACCTGGCCGCCATTCCGGATCCCGCCACGATGCCGGACCGCGACCTGCCGAAATTGATGGACCTGAATGCGGCCCGGCAGGTCCTGCACGTGGCCTATGGATTCATCCTGGAAGATCCGGCGCTGAAAGCCGAATTGTTCAGCTTGCTGTACAAGGCCGAAGAAGCGCACGAAGCCATGCTCGACAAGCACTTCACCCGCCACCTCGCGGGGCTCGGCATTCCGCTGAAATAAGGCGGGGAAACAAGCCCGGGACGAGGGCGTCCCGGCTCCAGGGAAAGCTTCAGGCCAGTCCGAACCCCAGGCCTTTCAGCTTGGCCGCCAGCGATTGGCCGGCGCCCTCGAGCTTCACGGGGGTATAGCGGAACTCCCGGCGCATCGGGGAATCCTT
>CAIKKV010000263.1 GCA_903828035.1 uncultured bacterium | reverse complement strand
GGGCGGACTGCACGGTTTGTATCTGTGCATTCAGCACGGCTGGCGCAGCCTGAGAGGCAGCCAGGTCAAACCGCCCGGAAAACTGATGGCTTTTGCCAACCGCGCCCTGACCTTTGTGGCGGTCATGATTGCCTGGTGCTTCTTCCGGGCCGCCGATGTGACCTCGGCCCTGAACATGCTGGCCGCCATGGCCGGCGGAAATGGGTTTTCCGTGGATGCCGCCGCCGATCCGCTGGCATACGCAATGCTGGCCCTCAGCGCCTTTGTTGCCTTTTTCCTGCCCAACACCAATGAAATAATCATGCACCTGGAAAGCCGTTTTGAAAACAAACCTGCTTCGTCCTCCCTCGTTACCGTCCGATGGTCGCCCGGTATCCGCTGGGGTGTGGCGACGGGCATCATTCTGGCTTTGTGCATCTTGTCCATGGACAAGCCCCAAGATTTTATCTACGCCCAATTCTGAAAAATTATGGCTCCTGCATCCAAATCAACCAGCCTTCGTTCCTATTTCCTGGCCCTGGGTCTGACGGCCTTGCTCCTTTTGGCCGGCATCGTCACCATCAATTACCTGATTGATCCCTATTATCTGCATCAGTGGGATACACCATTGCTCAAGCGGTTGAGTCCGGCGCAGCAGAAAATTGTGCCGTGGGCGAAAACCTATGCGGCCTATCGCTTTCAGCCCGAAGTCGTGTATCTCGGCAGTTCGCGCGCGGAAATCGGCCTGCCCACAGCCACGCCCCTCTTTCAAGGCAAACGGGTGTTCAGCCTGGCTATCAGCGGTGCCTCTTTGGGGGATGCCATCGGCATGCTCAAACACACGAGCACGTTGCATCGGCCGGAAATAGTCGTCTGGGGCCTGGATTATGGCTGGCAGTTCAGGCAGAAAGCCGGCAATACCGATTTTAATGATGATCTAGTGGCCCAAGGGCCGGGGTATCCTTTCAAGCGATTTCTGATGAACGTTAAACGGTCGATCTCCATGACCACAACCTCGGATGCGGTCAAAATTCTCGTTGATCCCAACGCACAGCAATGTCTTTCGATTCTGGCAACCTATGGCCACAAATCCGATCAGTGCCTGGAATATATCATGGCGGATGAAGGCGGCACGCCCACGGCGTTTGACAAAATTATCCGTAAGGGCGATCCTCAGGGAACGCCGGACAATGTCCACGCCGCTCTTCAGTTGCTCGACACTGTCACGCGTGATTACTGCCGCCAAGGCACTACGTTCCGCTTCTTCTTTCATCCTGTGCATGCCCTGGCTGAGCTGTCGTACTGGGAAACAAACTGGCAGGATCTGGATCGCTGGAAAGAGGATCTTGTGCAGTTGGTTGACGCTCGCCGGCGGGAAGGCTGCGACATCCGCCTGATGGATTTTTCCGGATTCAACGCCATCACCACCGAGGCGGTGCCCCAGGCAACCGGAAAAGATTCGATGCAGCATTATTGGGAGCATTCCCACTACCGTGCCGAAATCGGGCAGCAGATTCTTGAACGGCTGTTT
>CAIKKV010000262.1 GCA_903828035.1 uncultured bacterium | reverse complement strand
CCGCGAGCCGTTCCACAGCGCCACCCGGTTCGCCACCACCGCGCCGGCGGTCGTGAAGGCGCCGCCCGCATACACGTTGGTTCCTTCCAGCGCCAGGGCGTAAACGGTTCCATTGATGTTACTGCTGAGACCTGCCCACGTCGCCCCATCCCACACCGCCACCCGGCTCACCGCCACACCGCCGGCCTTGGTGAACTCGCCGCCGGCATACAGGCGGGTCCCGTCGTGCGCCAGGGCCATCACGGAGCTGCCCACCATCCCGCCGCCAAGATCCCTCCACGCCGTGCCGTTCCACATTGCCACGCGGCGCGCCGGCTCGCCGTCGGCCGTCGTGAACTCGCCACCGGCATACAGGTTCCCCCCGGCGACAGCCAGCGCGAACACGGGCCCGTTCATGCCGCTGCCGAGATTCGTCCAGCTCGCGCCGTCCCACCGGGCCACATAGTTCGCCGCCACGCCGCCGGCCGTCGTGAAATAGCCGCCGGCATAGAGGTTGGTCCCGTCATAGGCCAGGGCCGTCACCGTGTCGTCCAGCCCCCCGCCGAGATCGTTCCAGTTCGTGCCGCGCCACTCCGCGATGCTCGAGCCCGCCCCCCCCGCAATCGTGAACGACCCGCCCGCGAACAGGTTCGACCCGGCCGGCGCCAGGGCCAGCACGAAGCTGCCCGGAAGTCCGCCGCCGAGGCCCGCCCAGGCATCCGGACCGGGCGTGCTTCCGCCGATCTGCCCCGCCGGATTGACCGTGTAGGCCCCCGCCAACGTGAAGTCGCCGTTATCCGAGGTGTGGATCACGATGTCTTTCCCGCCCGCCAAGCCAAAAGAGGGCATCAAAAGGCTCAGCCCGTTCTCGTCGGCCCCCTGGACCGCCGCCGTCACGCCGCCCACGTGCACGCTCGTGATCGCGCCGGGGCTGCCGATGCTAATGGCCACCGCGTTTCCGCCCGCCAGCGGACCGCGACCGGGATCGACCGCATACACATGAATCACGCGGATCGCCTCCAAGGCGGCTCCGTATATAGCGTCTCCCGCCTGTGACGCCACGACAACAACGGTTCCCGGCGCGGAAAAAGAGAGGGTGCCGCCGGCGATCAGCCCCGGCCCGCTGCGCACGCTAAATGAAACGGGGAACCCTGAGGAGGCGGACGCCGACAGCTCAATCGAGCCCGAGACCGGTTGCGGCGCGATGCCCGCGAAACTGATCAACTGGTTCTCGAGGTAGGTGAAGGCATTGGTTGTCACCGTCTCGCCATAACTGGTGGAACAGACCCTCACGTCGCCGGAGCCGATCGAAACGACCGCCCCCGCCCTCACCACGACCTGCGTAGCCGACTGGCTTTGAATGGAAGCGCTGACCCCGCACAGCGTGACGTTCGTGATGTCCAATCCATTGCCCAAGTTCGTGCCGCTGATCGTCACCAGGTAGTCGCCGCCCCGGGAGCCTCTGTCCGGATCCACTCCGGAGAGCCCGATCACCTTCGGCCCCCACATCGCCACCCGGCTTGCCGCCACCCCGCCGGCGAATAAAAAGTCGCCGCCCGCGTACACGTTCGCCCCGTCGTGCGCCAGGGCGCGCACCGGGCCGCTCACGCCGCTGTCGAGCCCGGCCCAGGCGGCGCCGTTCCACACCGCCACATCATTCGCAGGAACCCCGCCGGCGGTTGTGAAATAGCCGCCGGCATACAGGTTCGTTCCCGCATAGACCAGGGCGGTCACGATGTCGTCCATGCCGGCGCCGAGCGCCGTCCAGCCCGTTCCGTTCCACAGGGCCACCCGGCTTGCCTCCACCCCGCCGGCGAGCGAAAAGTCGCCGCCCGCATACAGGTTGGAGCCGGCCCGCGCCAGGGCGCGCACCGTGCCGTTCAGGCCGGTTCCGAGAGTCGCCCAGTTCGTTCCGTTCCACATCGCCACAAAGTTCGCCGCCACCCCGCCGGCGTTG
>CAIKKV010000261.1 GCA_903828035.1 uncultured bacterium | reverse complement strand
GGCGGCTCTTCGAGCGTGGGATTTTTCTCCAGCTCGGCCCGGACCATGGCCCGCAACTCAAGGGTGGGCACCTGGAGGAGCTCCAGGGATTGCCGCAGCTGCGGAGCCAGCACCATCTGAAGGCGCTGCTCTTGCGACAATGACATGCCCGTTTGAGCCATAGGGTGTGAACTCCGTGTTTCGCCCATATTTTACGCGATAAGGGCCTGCACACAATAGAAATCAGCGGCTGGCAGCCGACTCGTTATCGGGCGGAAGGCGTCACCTCGCCCGTGATGAGCGCCGCCGCCAGGTAAACCCGTGCTCCCTGGTACCGTTCAGGGTAGTCGATGGTCACCTTTTGCGCGGCCAGGATAGCCGCCTTGTCGGGCTCGCCGGCCAGGAGCTTGATTTGAATGCGATGGGGGCCGTCCTTGAGGTGATGGACAAGTATCTGGTAATGCGGGCGATAGAAGGAGCACCAGGCGTCGAATAAGCAGATTTTCACGGGCGGCTGCCCGTCCAGGGACCATTCGATCTGTCCGCTGGTCGGGCCGACGACCAGAAAGAGGCCAAAGGCGGTTCCCGTGAAGGCGAGGTCATGGCCGGCGCCAGGCGTATCGGTCAGCCAGAGTTGAGGCAGCGCGTCGGCGGACCAGGCGATAGGCGGCCATTCGTTCCGTTCGAGGCGGCGCCATTCGGGCGGGAGCCCGAAGGCATCGGGCGTGACCATGCGAGAGGCCTCCCAGCGGCCTTGGTCCATCGGGGCGGGAAGGGGAAGAGCGGGCGAGCCCTGGGGCTTCAGCAGGCCGGGCAGGTGCCTAATGACGGCCTCGGCGTAGAGCTGGTGCCCCTCGGGGTAGGGATGGCAGTTGTCGCGGGCGAAGACGAGCTTGCCCTGAGCTTCCAACGCCTTCTTTTCGTCGCCGGCTCCGGTGAACACCAGCGCTCCGGCGCCCTCCTGTTTTGCCACCTCCATGGCCATGTGGATGGAGGGAATGCCATAGTGGTCCGCGACTTTTTCGTGCGCGGCGGCGGCCCGGTCGAGGATGCCGTTCCGGAGGCTGGCGGTCATGGCGGAGTTGACCGTGTAGACGAAGATGATTTCGCAGGACGGGCGGGACTGGCGGATTTTGCGGACGATCCCTTCCATGGCGCCGATGATGACTTCGCCGGAGGTGTGGGAGTCGTTGACGGCGAACTCGATGAAAGCCAGGTCGGGCTTGTGGGGCAGCAGGTCGCGGTCCATGCGGTAGACGCCGAGGGTTGATCCGGTGCCGCCGATGGAGGCCGGGACTTCGGCGAAATGGACGTTCGGGTAATGGGTTTTAAACCAGTTGAAGGTGGCTGTGCGCCAGCCGTCGGACTGCGTGATGCTGCCGCCGAAGTAGGCAATCGTCAGCGGGCCGCCCTGGGCCAGGCGTGCGGCGGTTCGAGGCAGGCCATTGCGCGGGTTGGATTCGAGGGCGGAAGAGAGCGGCATGGGATACTCCTTGTCTGTTCTGTTTAGCGATTTCAGCGGCGGGATGCAATATCCGAATGGGTGGATGATGGATGGCCCGGCGGGTTGCGGCGTTGGTTGTGGCGTTTCGGCCACGGCCTGGCGCGCGCTTTGGCGCGCTG
>CAIKKV010000260.1 GCA_903828035.1 uncultured bacterium | reverse complement strand
CCTCGACCGTGGCCTTGCCCTCCAGGGGGACTTCGAACAGCTCGTAATTGGAATCGATGTCCAAGGCGTCGTAGGAGCGTGGCACATCCTTGAACAGCCGGAACTTGTTGAGCGGCGCGGCGGCCAGCTCGGCTCCGGTCTCCAGATCGAGCAGGCTGACGATCTCCCCGTATTCATTGAACGTGGCGCGGATGAGCTCGTTTTCCAGCAGGCGGGCCGTGGCCCTGGGCCCGCCCGGCGCCGGGGCCGCGGCCGGGGCCGCGGACAGGCTCGTCCAGCCGCAGGCCGGGACCGCCACTTCGGCGTACCGCTGCCGGCCAATGGCCTGAACGGAAAGGGGCTTCCCGTCGGACGCGGCGCCTTCGAATCCCCTGGGAAGCGGGACGAGAACCGGGCGGCTCCACGACAGCGAGTTGAACACGGTCACGGCCAGGGGGTCCGGCTTGGCGAGAACCTGCTGGGCGGATTCGGTTTCCCGGGCCGCTTCCCGCAGGACCTGCTGATGAAGGGCCTCGGCTTCCTCGTAAACCCGGTGGATGGAGGAGCCGGGCAGGATATCGTGAAACTGGTTCAGCAGCACGCTCTTCCAAAGCTCGTCGGCCGCGGCCAGCGGATACGCCTTCCCGGCCAGCGCCGAGGCGGCCACGCCCC
This sequence comes from uncultured bacterium, assembly GCA_903828035.1. The sequence goes on along the minus strand of CAIKKV010000260.1, from coordinate 10,028 downwards.
ACAGCTCCATCTCCCTCAACGCCAGCTCGCACTTGCGGTTGCCCCGCTTGGTGCGGGCCTGCGAGGTGTAGGTGCCGCGGTGGGCCTGGAAATAGAGCTCCCCCACGAAGACGGGGAAAGTCCGCCCCTTTTTGAGCTCGTCTTCGAAAAAGGCGCGGGGGCCGGCGATCCGGCACCGGGGCGCCCCTTCCAGGTCGCGCTGGCGGCGGAGGTACTCGAGGTGCTGCCGGGTCGGCCCGCCCCCGCCGTCCCCCCAGCCGAAGGGAACCAGCCGCGCGTCGATGTTGTCCTTCTGGAACCGCTCGCGCCACCGCTTGATCAGGGTGGCGGGGTTGGTCGGCGAATTGTAATCCTGGTGCAGGTGCGTGAACACGCGGGTGCCGTCGATCCCCTCCCACCAGAAGGTCTGAACCTTCAGAGGCAGTTCGCTGTTGTAGTTCCAGGAGATCTTCTGCGTGGAGAAATACCGGATCCCGCACCCGGCCATGATCTGCGGGAGCGCGCCGGAGTAGCCGAACACATCGGGCAGCCACATGAGCTCGCTCGTGACGTCGAACTCCTCCTTGAAGAACCGCTTCCCGTGGATGAACTGGCGGATCATGGCTTCGCCGCCCGCCACGTTGGTGTCGCACTCCACCCACATGCCGCCATCCGGCAGCCAGCGGCCCGCCTTGACCGCCTTCTTGATGCGGGCGTACAGCTCGGGATAAAGGCGCTGGGTCATCCGGTAGAGATGGGGCTGGCTCTGGAAGAAGACGAACTCGGGATACTGGTCGAGCAGCGCCATCTGGGCGCCGAAGGTGCGGGCGCATTTGCGCTCCGTTTCAGCCAGGGGCCAGAGCCAGGCCACATCGATATGGGAATGGCCGAAGCAGGTAAACTCGGGCGCCGTGGACCCGTTCTTGCAGGCCAGGGCGGGAGCCAGCACGGGACGCGCCTGGCGGAGGGCCCTGATCCGGGCGTCGGCCGGAAGCTCGGGGTCGAACGCCACGCAGAAATCGCGGAGGGCTTCGTCGATTTTGGAGACACGGAGGCTGTCGGCGTCGACATTGTCCCGGACTTCCAGCAACGTCTGCAGGTCGATCCAAGCTTGGAAGGCCTCCTCCTCCCAGATGCCAAAGGAGGCCGTCGGGATGGTTCGCTGGTGCTCAGCCGGCTCGGGGACGCCGGACTCTTCGTCCAGCACGGGGCCCTGGCCGCAGGGTGTGGGCCCGTGGCCCGCATACATTTCGACCAGGACATCATAGGCCTTGCCGACGACGCCCTTTTCCGCCAGGAGCACTTCGGGGTGCGCCCAATCGCACGCGCCGCCTTCGCGGCCGTTGATGATAAACCGGCCTTCCCCGCCGGGGTCGACGGTGAACGCTCCCGGCTGACCGCACCGGAACACGATCCGCCGCCCCTTGGCCAAAGGCGGCAGGACCACCTCCGTGCGCAGCCAGGCATATTCCCATTTGGAGCCCCACGGCTTTCCCGCCGGCATCCGGGCGAAGGCGGACGCCATCGCCTCTGCGGGCGCCAGCTGCCGGTGTGTTTTAAAACCCGCCAGGGGCGTGTCCGCCAATTTGACATAAACCATGCGGCCAATGGCATCCCGCCACTGCTCGATTTTCATCCGCCATTCGGAATTCAACGCCATGTCCACTCTCCTCGGAATAAAGACCCGATGATGGCAAGGCAGGGCTCAATATGCAACGCCTTTTTACTGGCCAAAGCGTGTTATCCTGCTAAGATGCGCTTTAACGTAACAAGGAGACTATCATGGCTGAACTCAAGGGATCGAAGACTGAGAAGAACCTGTGGGAGTCGTTCGCGGGCGAATCGCAGGCGCGAAACAAATACACCTTCTTCGCCTCCACGGCCAAAAAGGAAGGGTTCGAGCAGATTGCCGAAATTTTCCTGAAAACGGCCGATGAGGAAAAGGAACACGCGAAGCTGCACCTGAAAGCCCTTTCGGGCATCGGCGACACGCTCGCCAATCTCAAGGCGGCCGCGGCGGGCGAAGGCGGGGAATGGACCGACATGTACCCCCGGATGGCGAAAGAAGCCCGGGAAGAAGGCTTCGAGGATATCGCCCGCGTTTTCGAGTGGATCGGCAAGATCGAAAAGGGCCACCAGGAGCGTTACCAGCTGCTCCTCAAGAACGTTGAAACCGGCGCCGTCTTCCAGAAGCCCGCCAAGGTGGCCTGGCATTGCCGGGAATGCGGATTTATCTTCGAAGGCGCCAAGGCGCCGGAGAAGTGCCCGGTTTGCGGACACGCCAAGGCCTATTTCGAGGTCAATCCCAAGGTCGACTAGATTCCGCGGCTTGACGCGCTTTCTCAAACTCCGGGCTGGAAAACCAGCCCGGAGCCGGGCTCCAGACGCACCGGAACCCCAGGTGGTAATAGGTGCTGTCGTTTTCGAACCCCATGCGCTTGCACGCATACCCGCTCGTGATCCCGTGATAAAACGAGCCGCCCCGCACGCAGCGGTTGCTGGCGCTATGATACGGCTCCATCCGGGCGGCTTCCGGGTTGCCGGGATACGGGGTCACACGCCCCTCGGTCCATTCATACTGGTTGCCGATCATGTCGAGGCACCCGTACGGGGAGCTCCCCTTGGGGTGGCTGCCCACCCTGTCATACGTGCGCGCCTTTGTGTGCGGGCCGAGATTGGCCAGTTCCGGGGTGGGCGGGGTATTGCCCCAGGGCCAGAGCCGGCCGTCGGTCCCCCGGCACGCCTTCTCCCATTGCTCGTCCGTGGGAAGCGACTTCCCCGCCCAGGCGGCATAGGCCCGGGCGTCCTCCTGCGCGATCTCCCCGGCCGGGAACATCCCCTCCCCGGATTTGCCGAAGTGGCGGGAGACCTCGGCCGGCGTTCCCGTGAAGCCGGTTGACTGGACAAAACGCTGCCATTGCGCCACCGTCGTTTCGGTGCGATCGATGAAGTAGCCCGGCACCGTCACGGTTCGCTTCGGATAGCATTCCCACATCCACAGCTCGTCCGCCCCCCGGGCGCCCAGCGCCCTGGCGACGGCCTCCGCCTCGGAGGAGTCGAGCCCCATGACAAACGGGCCGGAGGGAACGTACACCATCACGGCGCCATCCCCCGGATGAACGATCGCCACGCCCGCCGGAGGCTCCGCCGCATGAATCCACAAAGGGGCGGCCAGCGCCGCCATCCCGAGCCATTTGAGTTGCACGCCCACCTCCCGATTTGCGCCACTCTACACCCTTCCGCCCGTTTTCGCCACGGCGGACTGTCAAAATAACGCTTGCAACTTCCGGCGGCCCCCCTATTATCTCTACTAAATCGATAGGAATTAGTATGCTCACGCGATCCGCCAAGTATGCGATCAAGGCGCTGGCCTATCTGGCCCGGAAGCCCGAGGGGGGCGAACCGGTCCGGATCGGCGACATCGCCCGCGACGAAATAATCCCGCGGAAGTTCCTCGAGCGGATCCTGCTGCAGCTTAACCGGGACGGGTTCCTCTACAGCCGCCGCGGGCCCGACGGGGGCTACGGGCTGGCCCGGCCGGCCAAGGGCATCATGCTGGGCGAGCTGATCCGCCGCATCGACGGCCCCCTCGCGCCCATCCCCTGCGTCAGCGTCACCGCCTACCGGCCCTGCACCGATTGCACGGACGAGTCCACCTGCGGCATCCGCCTCGTCATGAAGGAAGTCCGCGATGCGATCGCCAACATCCTGGACAACACCAGCCTGGCGGACATGCAGAAGCTTTCCGATACCGTCAAGGGCGCCCTGGCTGAATCGCGCAACGCCCCGACAAAACCCGTCCGCTCCCGCAAAACACCAGGAAAGAAACAATGAAAACGAAACTGCTCGCCCTCCTGCTGGCCGCCGCCCCCCTGCTCCAGGCGGAAGAGCCCCTCACCCTGCTCAACGTCTCCTATGACCCCACCCGCGAGTTCTACAAGGCCGTCAACGCCGCGTTCACCGAATCCTGGCTGAAGGAAAGCGGCAAACCCGTCAAGCTAGAGCAGTCCCACGGCGGCTCCGGCAAGCAGGCCCGCTCCGTCCTCGACGGACTCCAGGCGGACGTCGTCACGCTGGCCCTGGCCTATGATATCGACGCCCTCGCCGTCCAGGGGAAACTGCTGCCGACCAACTGGCAGGGCCGGCTTCCCAAAAACAGCGCCCCCTACACGTCCACCATCGTTTTCCTGGTCCGCGCCGGCAATCCCAGGAACATCAAGGACTGGGGGGACCTGCTCAATCCGGGAGTCAGCGTCATCACGCCCAACCCGAAGACCTCCGGCGGCGCCCGGTGGAACTACCTCGCCGCCTGGGCCTGGGCTTCGAAAAACCGCGGCGGCCGGGAAGGCGCCCTCGCCTATCTGCGCGACTTGTTCAAACGGGTCCAGGTGCTCGACTCGGGCGCCCGGGGCTCCACCACCACCTTCTGCCAGCGGGGCATCGGCGATGTCTTCCTGGCCTGGGAGAACGAGGCGTTCCTCTCCCAGAAGGAGTTCCCCGACAAGCATTTCGAAATCGTGGTCCCCTCCCTCAGCATCCTGGCCGAGCCCCCGGTGGCCGTGGTGGACGTGGTCGCGGACAAGCACGGAACGCGGAAGGTGGCCGAGGCCTATCTTCGGTTCCTCTATTCCGCCGAGGGGCAGAAACTGGCGGCCCGCCACTTCTTCCGCCCCTCTTCCCCGGAGCTGGCCGAGCCCGCCGACATGACCCGCTTCACGCCGCTGCAAGTCGTCACCATCGACCAGGAGTTCGGCGGCTGGGCCAAGGCGCAGAAGGAGCATTTCGACGAGGGCGGCACCTTTGACCGGATCATGCAGCCGTGATCCGCCCCTCCGCGCATCCCGGGAAACCGGGGCTGATCCTGGGCCTCACGCTCGCCTATCTGGGGCTGATCGTCCTGCTTCCCATCTCGGCGGCTGTCCTGAAAAGCGCCACGCTTGACGGCCATGCCTTCTGGGCGGCCGTGGCCTCGCCCCGGGCCCTGGCCGCCTACCGGCTGACCTTTGGCGCCGCCTTCCTGGCCGCCCTTCTGAATACGGTGGCGGGCCTCCTCGTGGCCTGGGTCCTCGTCCGCATTCCCTTTCCCGGACGGCGGCTGGTCGACTCCCTGGTCGACCTACCGTTCGCCCTTCCCACCGCGGTGGCCGGCATTGCCCTAGCGGGCCTCTACGCGCCAGACGGCTGGATCGGCCGCTACCTGGCCCCCCTGGGCATCCACGTGGCCTACCAGCCCGCCGGCGTCTTCGTGGCGCTGGTCTTTATCGGCCTCCCCTTTGTCGTGCGCACGCTGCAGCCCGTGCTGGAGGAGCTCGACCCGTCGGTCGAGGAATCCGCCGCCTGCCTCGGCGCCTCCCGCGGGGTCACCTTTTCCAAAATCATCTTTCCCGCCATCGCGCCCGCGCTATTGACCGGATTCGCCATGGCGTTCGCCCGCGGCATCGGGGAGTACGGCTCCGTCATCTTCATCGCCGGCAACCTGCCCATGAAATCGGAGATCGCCTCCCTCCTGATTGTCACCCGCCTCGAGCAATACGACTACGCCGGCGCCGCCGCCCTGGCGGTCACCCTGCTCTCCGCTTCCTTCGCGATGCTCCTGATCATCAACACCCTTCAATCCTGGAGCCGCTCCCGCCATGCGAACCGCTGATACAGCCCGCTGTCCGGCCATTGCCGAGCCGGCCGCCATCCGCATCCTGATGGTGGCGGGCGCCCTGCTCTTTCTCGGCGCCTTCATCCTGCTGCCGCTCATCCAGGTTCTCGTGATGGCCCTCTCGCGCGGCTGGAGGGCCTACGCCGCCGCCGTCACGGAGCCCGACGCGCTCGCCTCCATCCGGCTGACCTTCGCCGTCGCCGCGGTCGTGGTTCCGCTCAATACGCTCTTCGGCGTCGGCCTCGCGTGGGCGGTTGTCAAAAACCCCGTCCGCGGCAAGCGCCTGATCGCCTCGCTGGTCGACCTGCCCTTCTCGATCTCTCCCGTCATCGCCGGCCTCCTGTTCGTGCTGCTCTTCGGACGCCAGGGCTGGTTCCATCCGCTGCTCGAGGCCCACGGGATCCGGATCATCTTCGCCTTTCCCGGCCTGGTGCTGGCCACCCTTTTCGTCACGCTGCCCTTCGTCGCGCGCGAGCTGATCCCCCTCATGGAGTCGCAGGGCCACGAGGAGGAGGAGGCCGCGCGGCTCCTCGGCGCCTCGGGCTGGCGGACCTTCTGGGCGGTCACCCTGCCCAACATCAAGTGGGGGCTTCTCTACGGCGTCATTCTCTGCAACGCCCGCGCGATGGGCGAGTTCGGCGCCGTTTCGGTGGTGTCGGGTCACATCCGGGGGCGCACCAATACGCTGCCCCTTCACGTCGAGGCCCTTTTCAACGAGTACAACTTCGCCGCCGCCCATGCCGTGGCCTCGCTCCTGGCGGGCCTTGCGCTGGTCACCCTGGTGGTTAAAGCCGCCGCGGAGTGGCGGGTCCGGCGGCAGCGGGCCGCCGGCGAAAGGATGCGCGATGAGCATTGAAATACGAAACGTCTCCAAAAGCTACGGCCGCTTCCACGTGCTGCACGACGTCAACCTGGACGTCAACACCGGCGAGCTCGTGGCCCTGCTGGGCCCCTCGGGGTGCGGCAAAACAACCCTGCTGCGCATCATTGCCGGGCTCGAGCTGCCGGACACCGGCAGCATCCGCACGCATGGGGAAATCACGTCCGACCGCCCGGTGCGGGAACGCAAGGTGGGGTTCGTCTTCCAGCACTACGCGCTCTTCCGCCATATGACCGTGTTCGAAAACATCGCCTTCGGGCTGCGGGCCCGCCCGCGCGCCGAACGCCCCTCCGACGAGGAAATCACCCGGCGGGTCAAGGTGCTGCTGGACCTGATCCAGCTCGACTGGCTGGCCGCCCACTACCCCGACCAGCTCTCCGGCGGCCAGCGCCAGCGGGTGGCCCTGGCCCGCGCTTTGGCCATTGAGCCCCGGGTCCTCCTGCTGGACGAGCCCTTCGGCGCGCTCGATGCGCGGGTGCGCACGGAGCTGCGCCGCTGGCTCCGCCGGCGGCATGCCGACCTGGGCGTGACCAGCCTCTTCGTCACGCACGATCAGGAAGAAGCCATCGAAGTGTCGGACAAGATCGTGGTGATGAACGCCGGGCGCATCGAGCAGACCGGATCGCCGGCCGAGGTCTACGAAAATCCGGTTTCCGCCTTCGTCTGCCGATTTCTCGGGCAGGTCAACGCCTGGCCGGAATCCCCGCAGCATCCCGGAGAAATCCGCCTGGTCCGCCCGCACGAATGCGACCTGTTCCGGAATGATCCAGGACCGGACTCGATGCCGGTCACGATCAAGGGGATCCGCCAGGCCGGGCCGCTGGTCCGCATCGACATGCTGCGGAGCGGAACCGACGAGTTTCTGGAGGCCGATCTGTCCCGCGACACGGCCGACAGCCTCAAGCCGCTGCCCGGCGAGCCGTTTTTTGCCCGGCCCCGCCGGATCCGAACCTATCCGAAGTAGCCTTTTCAGCGTAGCCCGGGTCAGCCTTTCCAGCCCGCCTCTTTCAGCAGTCCGGCGGCGTTATCGTGAAAAACGCATTCGATGTCGGCGCGGCTCAAGCCTACCTTTTCCGAGGCGCGGCGGAAGGCGTCGATCTCTTCATACATGAAAAAAGTGAATGGATCGCTTTCCGGCGGCGGCACATCGCGCATGTTTTTATCGCCTGAGATATCGCCGTACAGCCCGGCCGGCACCAGGTTCACATACGACCCGTTTTCGTCGATCCGCTTCATGCGCATGCGGAGGATGGGCAGATCGGACCCGAACAAGACGCGTTTCGCCCCCACGGTCCGGAGCAGTTGTTCAAAGACCCCGTCATTCGTGTTGGCGCAGAAATCGAACATCATGCGACGCGTTGAGGCCAGCACGTCAAAAGCATTCCCCACGTCTTCCCGGCAATAAGCCCGCCCCACGTGGGCGATGATGACCTTGAGGCGCGAATAGCGCTTTTCGATCTCCAGCATCTGGGCCAGGTTCACCGGATCCTTCAGCCGGCCCGGACGGGGAATGTGAAGCATCATGACCAAGCCCAGCCGGTCCAGCACCTCCAGCTGGTGCGGCGGGAAGAAGTCGAAAATCCGAACCTCCGGCCCGGGGATATAGGGCGGCGCCAGGCTCAGGTAGGATTTGGCGCCCAGGAACCCGCCTTTGCGGATGCGGTGCTCCAATTCCTCGGCCGACCAGGCGGGATCGGAAAAAACAAGCGAGGGATATCCGGTCTGGCGGGAGCAGGCGCTGACATAGTCGTTGGAAGCATCGTAGTCCGCATTGATCGTTCCGAACATGAGCGGTATCACCGATTTTCCGGGGAACATGAGCCGGTAGGTCTCCGTCAAATCCTCGACGGAATTATCCCGGGCCACTCGCGCGGGCCACGTCACCGTTCGCCCGTCCGAGGGCGTATGGCGGATGAAGCGATTCAGCCAGACATGCGTGTGGATGTCGATCATGCGCGCCGGCAGGAAATCCTTCAACCGCTCCGTGTAGAACGTGCGATCAACCGGCTTAACCTCGAACAACTGTTTCATGCCACTCCTTGCGCTTCGGCTGCTTGAACCGGGGTCAGCTGCTCCCGGTGCGGATTCCATGTTTCAGTCACCCGGCTGAAACAAACCACCGAAAACAGCGCGATTCCAAACATGACGAGGAAAAGGGTCAGGTACGCGGTCATCGGATAAAGGCGACCGGTGGCGGTCAGGACGGACCCGGCCGCGAACCGGTCGAGGATCCAGCCCGCCACCGCCGCCAACATCGAAACGCCCATATAGGTGATGCCATTCAGGACGGCCACGCTTTGCGCAACACAGTCTGGGCGGTTCAGCTCCTTGATGACCGTCGAGCCGGTCGGCCCGGAGCCGACGCTGGCCGCCAGGACAATGTAGGCGGCCAGGAAAACGCCCGGAGGCGCCCTGAAGGCCACCGCGACCGCCAGAAGAAGCGTCCCCAGGACGAGGATGCCCCCGAATGCCAGCAGAACGGGTTTGCGCCGCTGGCCGGAAAGTTTCAGCCAGAAACCGCTCAGGAACGAGGCGGCGGCGCTGACTCCCGCCATGATCAGGACAAACAAGGCGGCCCGGTTGGAAGACAACCCCGCCACATCCTGCAGGAACTTCTTCCCCACCACGTTCTGGACGACAAAGAACACGGAATAGTTGGTCAGCGCGCCCAGGATCAGCGGACGCGTGGTCGTGGATGCCAAAATGCCAAGAAGCGGACGGAATGACAGATGGGCAGGCGAATGCGGTGCAGGCGCAAGCCGCCGCAGGATAAACCAGGCTAAAAAGCCGAACAGGGCCATCACGCAGCCAACCCCCAGCAGCGCGGGGCGCCAGCCCGCCGCGGCCGTCAGCGCGGCGAACGGCAAGGTGGCGCTCATGCCGCCCGCATAGCCGACGAAAAGAACCAGCCCCATGATGGCGGGAAAGCGGCGCGGGCCGAACAGCGACTCGACTTCGTGCACGATGCTGAGGAACATGAAGCTGGCGCCGAACCCGGTCAGGGCCCGGGCGGCATACAGCTCCGTCAGCGAACCGGCCGCGGGAAACCACAGGCCGCCCGCCGCCATCAGAAGGGCGCCACCCAGCAACATGCGGCGCCCGCCGAACCGGTCCACCGCCATGCCGATAAACAGCTGGGTGCCGGCATAAATGCCCAGGAACAGGGCCCCCAAGCCGGCCACCGCCGAGGCGGAAAGGCCCATATCCAGCTGGATTTCGTTGAAAATGGTTCCCGGAACGGAGGCCCGGTGAAAATAGGAAAAGAAGTAAACCGGCAACATGGCGGCGAGGGCCAGCCACGCCGTGCGGGACCCCTCGAATGCGCGGGCAATCCGGTTACGGGCGATCATTCCCGATCCTATTTCTGTTTATCGTGATTCGCACACACCCTCATCCAGTGAACAAAACTCTTATCATTACCATCCCATAGGAATGATCGGATACCTTCCGGATTCCTTGGCCAATTTGTATGACAAGGGGGGGGTATGTCAACCCCTAAAAATCGCTGAAAAAATGCTG
>CAIKKV010000259.1 GCA_903828035.1 uncultured bacterium | reverse complement strand
TCAGATCCGTAGTCTGATGCTCTATCCAATTGAGCTACAGGCACCCGTTTTGAGCTTCCCACTATAGGGTATTACCCACCCGGGTTGCAAGTCATCATTTCTTTTTTTTGGAGAACCCGTTATAGTCGGGGCCAGAAGGGAGTGGACATGAACAACGTGGACCTCGCCATTGAAGCCATTCACCAGGAAATGGGACCCCGCCTTTTTATACCGGCCCATTACTACCAGGATGACTCCATCCTGCGCCACGCCGATGCCGTCGGAGACTCTTTGGAGCTCTCCCGCTTGACGGCGGCCCGCCGCGAGGCCGAAAAAATCGTATTCTGCGGAGTGCGGTTCATGGCGGAAACGGCCGCCATTCTCAAGGGCCCGGGCCAGTCCGTCTTCATGCCCGACCCCAAGGCCGGCTGTCCCATGGCGGATACGGCCACCGCGGAGCAGGCGGAGGCGTGCGCGGGAAGGCTTTCCGAAGTGTGGAAGGACTGGGTGCCGATTGTGTATGTCAACAGCTCGGCGGCGCTCAAGGCGTTTTGTGGCCGCCGGGGCGGCAGCGCCTGTACCTCCAGCAACGCCGGACGCGTCTTTCAATGGGCGCTTGATGCCGGCAAACGAATCCTTTTCATGCCCGACGAGCATCTCGGCGCCAACACGGCCCACGATCTGGGATTGGCAGACGATCTGGTGCAGGTTTACGATCCGAAAGAGGCGCGCGGGGGAATTTCCAATTACCTGCTCGAGAAAACCCAGGTGTTGAACTGGAAAGGCTTCTGCCATGTCCACTGCGCCTTTCGGACGGACCATGTGTTCCAGGTGAGAGCCCAGCATCCCAAGGCCAAAATCATCGTCCATCCCGAAGCCTGTAAGGAAGTGGTGCGGCTGTGCGATTTCCATGGCTCCACCACGCAACTGATCAACTATGTCCGGCAAGCGCCCGATGGCTCAGAAGTTTACATCGGAACCGAGCACAACCTGGTCCGCAGGCTGGCCAACGAAGAAAACAACCGGCTGCGGCTGTTTCCGCTCTACGCCTCGTCGTGTCCCGACATGGGACTGACAACGACGGAGGCCTTGCTGCGCGTGCTTCAGGACTGGCCCGCTGGAAACCGCGTGACCGTGCCGGAAGATCTGGCGGCCGACGCCAGGCTCTGCCTGGACCGGATGCTGGCCCTCTGACATTATGAACCGCCTCTTTCATCTCGTTTCGCCTTTCGAGCCGACCGGCGACCAGCCCCAGGCCATTGATGCTATCTGCCGCGGATTTGAGAGCGGCAAACGGTTCCAAACGCTTGAGGGGGTAACAGGCTCGGGCAAAACGTTCACGATGGCCAATGTCATCCAGAAGGTGAATCGGCCCACGCTGGTGATCTCGCATAACAAGACCCTGGCGGCCCAGCTATATGGCGAGTTGAAGGCTTTCTTCCCCGACAATGCCGTCGAGTTCTTTATCAGCTACTACGATTATTACCAGCCGGAAGCCTACATTCCCCAGACGGATACCTACATCGAGAAGGACTCCTCGATCAACAAGCAGATCGAACGCTTGCGCCTGGCGGCCACCAACTCCCTGCTGTCGCGCGAGGATGTCATCATTGTGGCGTCGGTTTCCTGCATTTACGGGCTGGGCTCGCCGGATGATTACCGCGAAATGGTCGTGCGACTGGAGCGGGGGGAGCAGGCGGACCGCGATGAGATCCTCCGGAAGCTGGTGGATATCCAGTATTCCCGAAACGATTATGCCGTGGAACCCGGCACGTTCCGCGCCCACGGCGATGTGCTGGACGTGTTTCCCTCCTATCACGAGCACGGCTTCCGGATCGTTTTCTTCGGCGATCTCGTCGAGAAAATTTCCGAAATCGATCCGCTTACGGGCAAGGTGCTGGCCGATCTGCCGGTGGTTCTCATCTCGCCCGCCAATCATTTTGTCATGCCCCAGGAGAAGATTGAACGGGCGATGACGCTGATCCAGGCGGAACTGGAGGAGCGGATCCGCTGGTTTGAGTCCGAAAACAAGCTGCTGGAAGCGCAGCGGATCAAACAGCGCACGCTTTACGACCTGGAAACCCTCAAAACGGTCGGGTATTGCTCGGGGATCGAGAATTATTCCCGTCATATGAGCGGCCGCAAGGCCGGGGATCCTCCGGCCACCCTGATGCATTATTTCCGGAACGGATTCCTGACGATCGTCGACGAGTCCCATGTGTCGATCCCGCAAGTGCGGGCCATGTACAACGGCGACCAGGCGCGCAAGAACCGGCTGATCGAGTACGGGTTCCGCCTGCCCTCCGCCCGGGACAACCGGCCGCTCAACTTCGATGAGTTCCTGAATCTGGTCCAGGATGTGCTGTTTTTGTCCGCCACCCCCGGTCCGTTTGAACACCAGATGAACCCGGTCCCCGTGCGTCAGTTGATCCGCCCGACGGGTTTGCTGGATCCGCCTGTGATGGTGCGGCCCTTGACGGGGCAGATCGACGACTTGATGGAAGAGGTCAAAGCCCACGCCGAGCGCCAGGAACGCGTGCTGGTGACGACCCTGACCAAGAAAACGGCCGAAGACCTGACCCGCTATTTGAACGAGTCCGGCTTGCGGGTGCAATATTTGCATTCCGATATAACAGCCCTGGATCGGGTGCAGATTCTCCGGCATCTCCGGCTCAACGATTTCGACTGCCTGGTGGGCGTCAACCTCCTGCGCGAAGGGCTGGACCTGCCGGAAGTATCGCTCGTCGCGGTGCTGGATGCCGACAAGGAAGGGTTCCTGCGCTCCGACACGTCGCTCATCCAGACGGCGGGACGGGCCGCGCGAAATGTAAATGGTAAAGTCATTTTGTATGCCGACCGCATTACCGACTCCATGAAACGCATGATCGACGTGACGGAGAAGCGCCGGACGAGCCAGATGGCCTACAATGTGGAGCACGGGATTACCCCGAAAACGATTATCAAGACCATTGAGGACAATCTCGCGATCGAGCATGAGGCCGGCAAGATCGAGGAGAATGTCCTGCGCGAAGCGGGTGAATCCTATGACGTCCACCAGGTGGCCGAAGACCTGAAGCGGGAAATGCTGGCGGCGGCGGAAGCGTTGGAGTTTGAAAAAGCCGGCCTGTTGCGCGATCAGCTGACGGAATTGATGGAGGCGTCGGGCATGGAAGTTCCTGCCATGTTGAAGAAGAAACGGACAAAGCCGTTTAAACGAAAATTCAAGTAGCGTTGGAGGTGAATCATGCCGATCTATGAGTTTTACTGCACGGCGTGCAATCGAATCTTCAGTTTTTTCTCCAAACGAATTGACACCGAAGGACGGCCCGAGTGCCCGAAGTGCGGAAAAAAGAAGCTTTCCAGGCAAGTCTCGTCTTTCGCCTCGGTGGGGCGGCATAAAGGCGATGACGGCGTTGGCGGGGATTCGCCGTTTGATGAGCCCCGCGTGGAGCAGGCCATGGAGTCGCTTGCCCAGGAGGCCGCGGGGCTGGATGAGTCCAATCCCCGCCAGGCCGCCAACCTGATGCGCAAGTTTTCGGATGCGACCGGCATGAAGATGGGCGAGGGGATGGAGGAGGCGATGCGCCGGCTGGAGGCGGGGGAGGATCCCGAAGCGGTGGAGGCCGAAATGGGCGACCGCCTTGAACAGGAAGATCCTTTGTCAGGAAGCGGCGGGAAATCCGGCAAGAGGAAGAAGGCCGCTCCCTCCAGGGACAAGACGCTTTATGAAATGTGATGGGCAATAGGACGTATAGGGCGTATAAGACCTATTTGGAGCCTATGCACTAAGAGAGGGCCTCATGTTCGACGC
>CAIKKV010000258.1 GCA_903828035.1 uncultured bacterium | reverse complement strand
TTGAACCACTGGTAGCTCAGCGGAGCCGTTCCGGTCACCGAACTGCTGATGCTCAGCGTTCCCCCCTCCGCCGCCACCTGATTGGTCGGCGGGCTGGCGATGACGGGAGCCAAATAAGGCGGCTCAACGGCGCCAACCGTTTTCACGCATCCCCGGTCAACCCCGTTCTGGTCGAGGGTGACCTCGTAACCGGCCGGGTCGCCAGAGCCCGACAGGGATATCCAGGCGCGTCCGTTGAAATAACCGACCACCGGATCCGCCGGGCTCGAGGAAAAGGCCACCCGCGTTCCCTTCCCCACGGCAAAACTGCCAGGCTTCAACGCGGCAACCGGAGTCAGGGAAGAGCCGATCTTCGCCAATACGGCCCGGTAGATCGTGCCCGTCGTCTTCAAGGACGTTCCGTCCGATCCGATCGCCTCGACGCTGGCGCCGCCACTAAACAGGTCGTCATCCGAGCCCGAGCTGTTTCCGGAATAGAGGGTATTGCCCGTGCTTCCGCCTCCCACCTGATTCGTGGTGGATTGAAAGACGGAGTAATAGGCCTCCGGCGCCGTCGAGCCCTCCACATAGTTGCAGACGTCGTTCACCTCGAAGGCGCTGCCGTTGAAACGATAATTATAGGCGAACAGCGAGCTGACCACGGTAACACGGCCGTTATTGTTGGCGATAGCGCCCCCCGTGTATCCGGCGTGCGAGGCGACATTTCCGACAAACGTGCAGTCCGTGAAGATGGCGATTCCGGTGGGCCGGTTGTTGATGGCCCCGCCCAGTTCCGTGCTCGAGTTGTTCGCGAAGGTGCAATTGTTGGCGTAGAGCGTATTGTTATTCTGCCCCGCTCCGCCCCCGCCGTTGGCATCCAGGCTGCGGTTTTCGCTGATCGTGCACCGCTCCATGAACAGCTTGACGCCCGTGCCGGCGTTGAGAAAGCCGCCGCCATACAGGGCGGCATTGCGGCTGAGATTACAGTCGCGCATGAAAACCGCGCCTCCGCTGTTGTCCAGGCCGCCCCCTACGCATTCGGGCCCGCCGGATTGGGAAATCGTGACACTCTGCAGAACCAGCGTGCCTGCGGCGTGCGCGATTCCGCCACCGGCGGTGTTGGGACTCCCCCCCAGAATGGTGAGGTTCCGGATCGTATTCGTCTTGCCGTCGGCGAGGATAATGAAAACCCGGAACGGGGACGAACCCGCGTTGACGATGCCCGACGCGTTTAGCCCCGGAACCGGCACAGAGATCGAATGATGGTTGCCCTCGAGGGTCAGGCCCTTCGCGGCGATGGCGACTTCCGCGCTCACCGTAATGTCGCTGGTGAGGGTGATCGTGTCCCCGTCAACGCCGTTGGCAATGGCGTTGGTGAGGGCGGCATAGTCGCCCGCCTCTGCGGCGAAGGCGGCGAGGGCGGTGGCGGCCCAGACACCCGCGGCCCCCGCCATCCCACGGATAACTCGTGCGGAGCTGCTCATGGGTCCTTTGGCGCCGTCATCTTGCCCGCAATCAGGTCAAGCCGCTCCGGCGAAAGCTCTTGCTGCGTGATGAACGGCGCGGCCTGGAGTCGAAAGGCGGCGAGCGCCGCCGCCACGGCTTTCTGGAAATCCGGATCCGGCAGGCCGCCGCTTTCCTTCAGCAGGCGGGCCCGCTGGATGACGCGCGCGGCGAAGTCATGGGCCGCCTGGAGCCCTTCGGGGAGCGTGGTGTCCTTCAACCGGCAACGCAGCCGCTCCTGCTCCAGCGGTAAAAACACGGACAGCGGATAGGAGAGGGTCTTCCCTTTTCCGCCCTGCACAAACGTGACCGTCCGGCCGCTGATCGACTGCGGGGTGGCCTTCAACGCATGCCCGGCGCGATTCGTCCAGCTGTCGCCCTCTTCCGCCCGCGAGCTGGCTGGAGCGATTATTGCCAGCAACGCCAGCAAACCGCCGGCGGCCATCCTCATTGCGCCCTCAACCGGAAGAAGGCGGAAGCGTTGGTGGTCGGCGGCAGGTAGAGCGTGGTCTCGGCATCCTGGTCGGCGGCGTAGAAGGTCTGCGCGGGCGGCGCCGTCCGGGTCAGCGCAAACGCCGCCGGGTTACCCGGGTTGCCGCCGCTCACGCGCGGCTTCTGTGTCACGCTGTAGGCGCGGCCGGGCGCCGAAAGGAAGCAGAGGGCCATGCGGCCATCCGCCAGCCGGGTGAAGCTGGTGATCCGCAGATAATCCTCCGCCAGCACCGGGATCGTGCCGGCCAGGAACTCCTCGAAATTGGAATAGCCGTCGCCGTCGAAATCGTCATCGGGCGAGATATCCCCCAGCCCCGAGGCTCTCCCAACCTCGTCGTAATAGGCCCGGAGCAGCTCCTTGTACTCGTCGGGAAGTCCGCCGCCGGAGCTGAAGGTGCCGAGGTTCAGCGTGCAATTGATGGAGCCGGCCGGGTTGCCCACGCGAACCCCCTGGCCGGCGGAGGCCGTGTGGAGCTGGCCGTCATAGTAGACGTCGAACGTGAGCGGATCGCCCGCCTGCCCCCGGCCCGCCTGCCGGCCGCTGGCCATCGGAATCGGGAGGCGATACGTCAGGCCCGGGTAGATTCCCGACTTCACGTCGCACCGCGCCAGCACCACGCCGTTCGTATCCCTGACGACCACGGTCGCCGCATTATCACTCGTCAAGGCCCGCCCGTTCCAATCGCGCACCTTGCCGTAAACCGTGAACGGCGGCAGCGGAAAAAGGTCCGCTCCCTGAACCGAGGCGGCCATCAGTAGCGCCAGACCCATGCTCCGTATCATCTTTTTCATGTGTTCCCCTGGGTCCTGCCGGCTCAGTTTCCGGAATTGGAATAGGTTTCGAACCCGATTTGAATATCCTGGATGCCGGGCTGATCCACCTTGCCGTCCTTGTTGAAGTCAGCCCCTCGGATCAGCGTTTCGAGCGCATACGCCCGATCGGCGTTGAGCGTGCCCGCCGGGATGATCAGCAGCCAGCGGGTGTTCCAGACCGAGCGCCCCACGAGGCGGGTGTTGGAAAGCATCGCGTCCGCGTCGGCGCTCTGGTCATAGTAGGCCCTCAGGGACGGATAGCGCCGGATGGTGGCCAGCGGATCCCCGCTGCCGGTATAGGCATCGTAGATCGCCGACCAGTCGGGATCGTCGAGGGTGGAGGAGCCCAGGGGGAACGGCAGCGGCACCACCTGGTCCACCACGTTATACGCCAGCAGCTGCCCGCCGTCCTTGCCCGGCGAGCGCATCACATCGCGGCCCACCGGGATCAGGTAGACGCGCGGCGTGGCGGAAAGGGCCACGGCGTTGTTGGTGGTCTGGTTGTAGCCGATGAACTTGACGCCCATCTTGCTGATCTTGGTCGCATAGTAGGACGAGTCGAACGCGTGATCGTTCCCGGCCAGCGGCCAGCCGAAGACATTGCGCGCGAAGTCGATGGTGGTGGAAAAGGGAATCACCAGGGCCGGCTCCTGCGGTTTCAGGCCGCCGGGCACGGAGCTTTGGAACGACAGGCAAAACCGCTGGAACTCGGGATAGGCCAGCAGGTCGTTCACCTGGAACGAGGACAGCTTGTCCTGCCAGGCCTTGGCGGGAACGGTCCCGGACGGCTCGATGCGGAAACACTCGGACCGCAGCGACAGCCAGCACTGCTCCGTCTGCGGATTGTTGATGCCCAGGCGGCCTTTCAGCACCAACCAGTTGGCCTTCAGGCGGGCCAGGACGTCCGCCAGGCCGCCATCCCCATGCAGGCCGCCCAGCTGCGCCACGCCGTTATCCATAAAGCCGAGGGTGCGGGCGCCGACAATCTCGCCAAAAACGGAATCGCTGCCGTAGGCGTTATCCAAGCCCAGCGCGGTTTCATAGTCGTAGGCCTTCGTGGCGAGGTAGGTATACTTTTTCGCCAAATCAAAGGCGTTTCCGTATTTCGCCAGCGCGTCGTTGCGGAAGGTGCGGAAGGCCATATCCTGGTACCGCCCGACGGCGATGCGGTTCACGGCCTGCTTCCGCAGCCGCTCCCGCGTGGAGAGCAGCTGCTGGCCTTCGGCCAGGACGGAATTATAGGCCTCCTGGGCGTTGATCATCGCGGCAAAGGTGCCGTCCAGGTCCATGGCAAGGTCGTTGGCCTCCATCAGGATCTCCTGAACGGCGGCCGTGGTTTCGTGGTCCGCGAAAATCACTTCCGTCAGCTGCCGCAAGCCTTCATACCACGCATCCACCTGCTTTTCGCGGTTTTGTGACAGGGCAAACTCCACCTTGCCTTGATTTCGCAATAAGGTAAAGGCGGCCTCGATCGGCCCTTCTACCGCATTCAATAGTCCCCTGATAGGCGCCCCGACATTCACGCCGACCGCCATGCCCGCAATAACCATATCCGGCACGGACTCCTTTAAATCATGTGCCGCCGTCTTCGCCTCTTCGAGCGTGTAGTCCGATACCATTAACGATTCCAGGCTGATCGCCTGCACACGCAACTCTAAGAACTCGGCCCCTTTTCTCCAGAGACTCGCGGCTGACAGAGCCGCGTCGAGGCCGATCTTGGTTCCCGCCCACCCGGCTTCGCTTTTCAGGAACTCGACCTTTTCCTCATACGCGAGCAGCGACTTGCGGTAGGCCAGATAGGACTCAATAAAGGAGCCATAGGCGGCCTGGAGCCGGCCTTGCGCCCGGCGGGTTCCCTGGAGGCTGGCGGGCTTCAGGATCATTCCATTGGCCGCCAGGTCGAATTTCAACGAAAACGTTTCGTCCGCATTCCCCTTTACGAGCAGCCCGTTCACTTTATAGACGGTGCTCGTTTTGACTTCGATTTCGAACTTGCTGAACCCGTACGCCTGCAGATCCATATACATGTAGTGATACAGATCCGGGCCGTCGTACCCCTGCGGAAACGTGCCGCCCGCTCCGATGTCGGCGGAGAAGGGATACCCGAAAATCCCGATGAGCTGGGTGTTCAGGCCCGCCTCTTCATTCACCAGGTCCTGCTTGGCGTTGATGGCGTTCATCGTCTGCTGGCGCTGCAGCTTCGAGACGCTCTGCGCCCGGTCAAGCAGCGTGGCGGCGTTAACAAGCGCCTGCTCGGCCCGCTGCTCGATCTGCTCGAAATGGCTCACCCCGGAGGCCAGCTGCGCCGGGTCGATGTCGAACGGAATGGCGTTTCCGGAAAGCCCGAGCGGGGTCATGCCGGCATCGGCCATGTCCACGTTCCGCTGGATATCCTTCAGGGCCGCGCAAACCTCGGCCAGGGAGCCGACGGAATCGCGGTTGATGCGGAGGATGCTGGTGTCCGTGAACGTGAGCGACACCCCGGAGGCCAGTTGCTTGATCCAGACCGGATTCACGGCCATCCAGGAGGCGCCGCAGGATTCATCCGGCAAATAGGCGCCCTGCGTGGAATCGGCAATAAACCGCTGATACATCAGCAACCCGGCGGCGTTGGCGCTGACGCCGTCCCGGGCGGCCTCCAGCGCCGCGGGCTCGCGCACCGTCTTCCAGATGCGGAACTCGGAAAAGAATCCCGAAAACGGGACAGGCGCATCGTTGGCGGCCAGGCGTATGACCGGAACGGCCAGCTTGACGGCCGCCGGCATGAGCACCTCGGTGTATGCCACCTGCTGCTCGCCATTCCGATAGAATGTCATTGCATACGCCGCCTTGGAATAGGTGATGGCCACGTGAGTCCACGTGCCGCACGTCGGAATCGGCATGTACAGATTGGTGGCCAGGCCCTGGACCTGGAGGAGCAGCTTGCCCGATGGCGGATCGAGGGCGATGCTGATCGCGCCCGCGTCGGCGCGGGTGCCGGCGCGGCCCACCCAGTCGAAGAGGACGCTGCTTCCGCCGGCGTCCTGCAGGGCGGCGGCCGGCTTGACGTTGAACTCGATCGTGAAGTCCGAGCTGAAGTCCACCTTGTTCGACGGCGCCAGGCATTCCAGCTGGGTGTTCGTGGCGAACGAGAGGAAGTCGTAATTCGCGGGATCGCCCCCGGGCGGCAGCAGCGAATTGCCGACCGCCCAGTTGTAGAGCGACGACAGGCCGGCGCGCGCGCCCCATTCGCCGTAGCCGAAGGCCCGGTTCGGATCGGCGTCCTTGTAGCCCGCCAGCGCGGCGCCGCCATTCTCCGTAAACGACTTCTCGCAGGTGCGCTTGATGACTTCCACGCTGGTGCGCGCCATCGCCGCGGCCGACTCGGCGAACTTTTCCTCGTCGTAGTAATCGGCGTCCACCACCGCATCGCCCACCATCATCGGCGTGATGGAGGGCGTGCCCCAGCTGAACCAGGGATTGCGCAGGAGGCGGTAATAGCCCGTGAGCGCGCTCAGGTAGTGGCCCCAGGCGTCGCCATGGCCCTGCGGATACAGGGCCGCGGCCTGCGGCTGGCCGATCGTGGCCGCATCGCCTTGAATCTGGTAGTTCATGGCGTAGGCCACTTCGCCGGCCGTGATGCCCCGGGTGAAGTTCCAGTAGAGCCGGTTGTAGGTGGGCGTCAATTCATGCGACGGCGCCAGGCCGTCGGACCGGCCGCGCAGCAGGGCCAGCTCTTCATCGCACAGGCTGGCGCAGAGATTATCGAAGCAGAAGAGCGAGGAGCTCATGGCGCCGTAATCGACACCGACCAGCGAAAAGTCGTCGCTGTTGAAGAAATCGCTTCCGAAGCCGATGGTCGGATCCATCGCATCCGCGTAGGCCTCGTTTCCGAGCAGCATATACAGGTCGTTCAAGCGGGTGGCGGCCAGCATCAGCTGCTGGTTGGCGGCGGTGTTGTTGATCCCCAGCGTCAGGCTCATCGACTCCGCTTTATTGAGGATCGTCTGGTAGAGCTGGATCAGGCCCACGCTGGTCAGGTTGTCCTGGTTCAGCGCCACATCGCCCTCGTAGGGCCCGCCGGCCTGCTGGATCATGCTCACGATGGTTTCCGCCGGATTCTCATAGAGATCCTGCATGCGCTGCGTGAACGGCGTCACATTGTTCATCACGCGCTGCACCCAGCCTTCGGCCAGCGTGGGGCCCACCCAGTCGCTCCAGGCGCCGCCCGTCGCGGCATAGGCTTCGGTATTGGTGACGGCGCGGTACCGCATCACGTAAAACGTATTGACCAGGTCGGCCAGGGTGTCGCCCTCCTTGCCCAGCGTGAACCGGGTCCGTCCCTCCTCATCGAGAAAGACCGTATACTGGTCGATATAGTTGGTCGGCGTGGTGCCGTTCTCATTCGGCGGGGCGCGCCGCCACTCGAAATCGAACTCGGAGCCGTTGCCGGCAAAGGACTCGGTATAGAGAATGTCGAGCTGTTCGCTGAGCAGGTTGTTGGGATCCTGCAGGGGCAGCACGGCGCCGGCAAAGAGATTGGTGGAAAGTTGGAGGATGTGCATTTGGATGGGATCGCCGGCCTTCACCCCGAAGACCGGGTTGGTCGCATCGTTTTCCACCAGGGTCACAAAGCCGCCGGCCCCGGGGCCCATGTGGGTCATGGCGTAGTTCACGACGGCGTTCGAGTCGGTCGCCTCTGTCCGCGCCACCGCCAGGCCCTCAATCGCCTCCGCCCACTCATTCGTATGGTCGAGGGCCAGCCCCTTCAGCGTCTCGCGCTCTTCCCCGCTCAGGACATTGAGCTGGAGATAGCTGAGGCGCCCCGCATCCTCGACCAGCCGGCCGGCCAGCGTGAGGCAGCTGGCTTTGGGCGCCGCGGCATCAAAATAAAACCGGTCGCTAATGCCGGGCGGCACCCCCTTGAAATAGGTCTTCCCGTTCTTCTCTTGGATGTTTCCGTGCGGCCC
>CAIKKV010000257.1 GCA_903828035.1 uncultured bacterium | reverse complement strand
TACAAGGCGGCTTACCAGGTCGAGTTAAGCGAGGCAACCGGCAGCGTGGGCGTGGTGGAGACGGGGGCGTTGACGAATGCGGGCAACCGGCTTTCGCAGGATGTGACGATTGGAAACCGGACAGGCGGTCCCTTGTATGGCGTCCGGTTGAGGGCAGACGGCCTGGACAATCCGGAATGGATGAGAAATAGGACTGGAGTCGGCATGTACACGACTGACCCCATCCTGGAGATTCCCTGTGTCTTGCCGGCGGGGTCGCAACTGGTTGTTCGCGTGCTGTACCATTCGGATTACGCGAAACAGGCGCGGACGCGTCCTGTGGATTACCGGGCGGTAGCGGTCATGGCCCCGCTGAACGAGCTTCAGCCCCAGCTGTTCGGGCTTCCCCTGGCGCGGAACGCGGTGTACGAGAGTGACGAGGGAATGCGCCTGCTGGGCCTGCCGGTCCTCGGAAACCGGTGGTATTCGGTCGGCTACTCGGACGATGGCGGCGCCAGCTGGGTTACGAATGCCCCGGCCATCCGCGCCACGGCCAACTATCTGATGTGGCTGGATCTCGAGTCCTCCAGCAACCGCGTGTACGAGGTTCTGGATGCGGGCAGGTAGTTTTTGCAATCGCTATCGGTGTCGCTATCGAACAGGTGCATGACGATACCGATATCGACGCCGAAGCGCCGCCTACTTCTGGTTTGACTTTAGCCGGGGGGCTTGGTACGTTTTTTGACTCTTTTGGAAGGAGCAGTCATGGCGCGTATATTTAACTTTGGTGCGGGTCCGGCGGTGCTTCCGGTGGAAGTTCTTGAGGAGGCCCAGCGGGAGCTTCTGGATTACAAGGGCTCCGGCATGTCGATCCTGGAGAGCAGCCACCGGGGCAAGGAATACGATCCTATCCATGCGGAAGCCCTGGCCAACCTGAAGTCCCTGCTCGGGCTGGACGACTCCTACTCGATCCTGCTGCTGCAGGGCGGGGCCAGCGGCCAGTTTGCCATGATGCCCCTGAACCTCCTCACGCCCGGCTCCGTGGCCGATTACACCCTCACCGGCACGTGGGCCAAGAAAGCCATTTCCGAGGCCAAGATCGTCGGCAAGGTCAACGTGGCGGCCGACACCATGGCGCTGACGCCCGCCCGCATGCCGCGGGAGAGCGAGCTGAAGCAGACGCCCGGCGCGGCGTACCTGCACATGACGACCAACGAGACGATTGCCGGCATCCAGTGGCAGTCGATTCCCCGGACCGAGGCGCCGCTGGTGGCCGACATGTCCTCGGACATCCTTTCCCGCCCCCTGGACTACACGAAGTTCTCCCTGTTTTATGCCGGTTGCCAGAAGAACCTCGGCCCCTCCGGCCTGGTGGTGGTGGCCCTGAAGAAGGAGCTGATGGCCCGCTGTCCGGCCACGGTTCCGCTCTTCTACCGGTATTCGACGCATGCCGAGGAGAACTCGCTCTACAACACCCCGTCGACGTTTTCCATCTACCTGCTCATGCTGACGACCCGGTGGATCATGAAGCAGGGCGTGGAGACGCTGTTCCGCCGCAACGCGGAGAAGGCGGCCAAGATTTACACCGCCATTGACGGCAGCGGCGGGTATTACAGGGGCACGGCTGAGAAGGCGGACCGGTCGGCGATGAACGTCACGTTCCGCTTGCCGACGGAAGCCCTCGAGGAGCAGTTCCTGAAGGAGACGTCCAAGGCGGGGATGAAGGCGCTGAAGGGTCACCGCCTGGTGGGCGGCATCCGGGCCTCCATCTATAACGCTTTCCCCATGGAAGGTGTTGACGCACTGGCCTCCTTTATGAAAGACTTTGCCCGCAAGAACGGTTGATTTCCCGCGCCTGTAGCTCAATTGGATAGAGCGTCAGCCTCCG
>CAIKKV010000256.1 GCA_903828035.1 uncultured bacterium | reverse complement strand
CGCCCCGCGCCTCCACCACGCCTACGCCCGTGGACCGCAGCGAGGTATCCACCCCCAGAACCCGAAAGGGGTCGTCCGCCATGGGGTCCCTTCCGGGGGCCGAGCCCCTATTCCTTCTCCAGCTCCGCCATCACCGCGTCGGAGACGTCCATATTGTGATAGACGGCCTGCACGTCATCGTGCTCCTCGAGCGCCTCGACGAAGTTCATGACCGACTTCGCCACCGACTTCTCGCCGACCGGCACATAGGTGTCCGGAATCATGCGCACTTCCGACTGGTCGAGCTTGTAGCCCGCCTTCTCCAGGGCTTCCTGCACGGTCGGAAGCACCTTCGGGTCCATCAGGACTTCGAAGTTGTCGCCGTCCGGCAGCAAGTCGTCCGCGCCCGCGCCCAGGACCACATCCATCAGCGCGGATTCATCGACGCCGGCGCCGGGAATGAAAATCTGCCCGCGCCGCTTGAAGTTGCGCGACACGGAGCCCTGCGAAGCGAAATCGGAACCGTGCCGGGTGAAGGTGTGGCGGATTTCGGAAGCCGCCCGATTCTTGTTGTCGGTCAACACCTTGACGATGAGGCCCACGCCGCCCGCGGCATAACCCTCATAGATGATCTCTTCCATGATCACGCCGCCAAGCTCGCCCGTGCCCTTCTTGATGGCGCGATCGATGTTGTCGTTGGGCATGGAGACGGACTTGCAGCGCGTAATCAGCGCGCGCAGCGAAGCATTCGTCTCCGGATTGCCGCCGCCCGTCTTGGCGACGAGCATCAACTCCTTGGCCAATTTACTGAACACTTGGCCGCGTTTTGCATCCGCGGCACCCTTCTTGTGCTTAATGGTGGCCCACTTACTATGTCCGCTCATACCGTTCTCCCGCTCTTACTCAACTTCCTCAACCTTATGCTTCTCTGCCTCGGCGATGATCTTCTGGGCGACGTTGGACGGCACCACTTCATAGCGCGAGAACTTCATCGTAAACGATCCCCGGCCGCCCGTCATGCTGCGCAATTCGGCGCTGTACATGAACAGTTCGGCCATGGGCACTTCGGCCGTCATGGCCTCCATGCCATCTTCCACCGACACGCCGATGATGCGGCCGCGCCGGTGATTCAGGTCCCCCGTCACATCTCCCATGAAATGATCCGGGATCAGCACCTTCACCTCCATGATCGGCTCAAGCAAGACCGGCTTGGACTTGCTCATGCCGTCACGGAAGGCCCGGGACCCCGCGATCTTGAAAGCGATTTCCGAGGAGTCCACATCGTGGTAGGACCCGTCGTAAACGGTCGTCTTGACGCCCACCACGGGATAGCCCGCCACCGATCCGCGGGCCATGCCCTCCAGAATGCCCTTCTGGATGGCCGGCATGAAGTTGCCGGGGATCACGCCGCCGACAACCGCATCGTCGAACCACTCGGTTTCCCCGGGCGGCATGTGCGCCACGCGCAGGTAAACTTCCCCGTACTGACCGCGGCCGCCCGTCTGCTTCTTATGCTTATAGTGCCCCTCTCCATGCCCGGTCACCGTCTCCTTGTACGGCACCTTGGGAATCGTCAGGACCACTTCAACATTGTTACGCCGCTTCATGCGGTCCACGGCCACGGACAGGTGCATGTCCCCCAGCCCCGAGAAGACGGTCTCGTGCGTGTCCGGATTGCGTTCGACGTGAATCGTCGGATCTTCCTCGGCCACGCGCGCCAGCGCGGTGCCGATCTTATCCTCGTCCCCCTGGGTCTTTCCGCGGACCGCCTGGGAGTACACCGGGCTCGGGAAGACGTATTTCGGAAAATGAACGGTCACGCCCGGGGCCGCCAGCACGTCGCCCAGCACTGTTTTCTTCAGCTTTGCCATGGCCACGATATCGCCTGCCGAGCATTCCAGCCAGGTGTCATGCTTCTTGCCGTTCAGCTCCAGGAAGCCGCTCACGCGCTCTTTCTCGTTCTTGGTGACGTTGAGCAGCTCATGTTCAACCGTCGCCTTGCCCGCGGCCACGCGCATGAACGTCAGCTGCCCGATAAACGGATCGTTGACCGTCCGCCAGATGTTGCCCGCGAACGGGCCGTTCGGATCAATCGGATTGCCGCCGGCATCCCGCATCGGGCGGTCGAGGGGCGACGGGAAGACCCGGCCAATGCCCTCCAGCAGCTCGCTCACGCCCATGTCCTTGAGCGGCGCGCAGGCAAAAATCGGCACGAGCTTTCCGCCCAGAACGGCCTTCGACATCCCCTTGGTCACCTCGTCCGCCGTCAGCGCCTGGCCGCCCAGGTACTTCTCGAGCAGCGCGTCATCGCCCTCGGCCACCGCCTCCATGAGGCTCATTTTGGTGGCGTCCATGACCTCGGCCAACCCGGCGGGCGCGGTGCCCGTCACGACGTCGATCACGCCTTTGTTGCCTTCCGCGGGATACTGCACCGGCAGGCACCGGTTGCCCCAGGCGGCCTGGATGGCCTCCACGGTCTTGATGAACGAGGCGTTCTCCCGGTCCAACCCTGTCACCACGATGCCGCGGGGCAGCTGCATGTCCT
>CAIKKV010000255.1 GCA_903828035.1 uncultured bacterium | reverse complement strand
CGTGATCAACAACAGGTCGAATGCAAACGCGATGGGGGACAATTCCACCAACTGCCTGCTTCAGCTCACGGGGGCCGCGCTTTCAGCATCTTCATGGCCTGGGCGCGGTTCTGATGCTGCGAGCGCTGCGTCTGGCAGGACCCCACAAACCCGGAGGGCCTGTGGGTCAGCCGGATCGCCGAATCCGTCTTATTCACATGCTGGCCGCCGGCGCCGCTCGACCGGAAGGTGTCCACGCGAAGGTCCGCCTCGTCAATCTCAACCTCGATGTCGTCGTCGATTTCAGCGACCACATCGACCGAGGCGAACGACGTATGCCGGCGCTTGTTGGAATCGTAGGGGCTGATGCGCACCAGGCGGTGCACGCCGCGCTCCGACTTCAGATACCCGTAGGCAAAGGGGCCGATCACCTGCAGGGAGGCGCTTTTGAGGCCGGCCTCGTCCCCGTCCTGGTAATCCAGCATCTCGACCTTGAAGTCCTTTTTCTCGCAGTAGCGCCGGATCATCCGGTGCAGCATGGCGGCCCAATCGCAGGCCTCCGTGCCGCCCGCCCCCGCGTGAAACGTCACGTAGGCGTTATTCCGGTCCAGGGGACCGCTCAGCATGGTCTTCAGCTCCATGGCAATGACCGCTTTCTCAAGCGGCTCGAGCTCGCCGCGGGCTTCTTCCGAAGCCAGCCTGGCCATGTCCGGATCCTGCTCGCCCGCCGCCATCTCAATCAGGACGGCCGCGTCCTCGGCCTTGCGGTCGAGCGCGTCAAAAGGGGTAATGATCTCCCGTTCCCGCGTTACCTGATCGAGCAGTTCGCGGGCCTTGTTCGGGTCGTTCCAGAAATCCGGAGCCGAGGTCCTCCGCTCCAGCTCCAAGGCTCGGGCGCGTCTTGCGTCCAAGTCAAAGATAACCTCTCATTTCCGCGAGCCGGCCGCGTATCGCGTCCAGCCTTGCCAGAACATCCTCGTTCATGCCTGCTCTCCTTCTGATTTCTTCCGGTCCATCCAGGCCGCCGCCAGGATCCACACGGTCACGGCGGCGGCGCACGGAATGGCCCACAGCGCATCGCCATGGCGGGTGTAAAACGTGCCTTCGAAGCCCGGGGGCGGCAGGCTGACCAGGGATACATCCGACAGCGCCTTCTGGTCCGCCAGGGGGCCGGCCACCCCCAGCCAGCCCTCCTCCGATTCGGCAAAACCGGTCCGGTACACGCGGCCATTGGCCTCGATGAATCCCGACGCGCCGGAGTTGGACACGCGCACCCCGGGAACCCGGTTTTCGATGCATCGCATGATGCTCAGGTTCAAGTGCTGGCGATGCTGGGCGGTCCCGTCGAACCAGGCGTCATTGGACTGGTTGACCAGCAGCCGGGCGCCGTCCCTCACGAATTGCCGGGACAGGTAAGGGAAGATATCCTCGAAGCAGATGGTCACGGAAAAGCGGGCTTCCGAGTCCGGCACTTGCAGGACCGCGGGCGCAAGGCCCCGGTCCAGGCTCAGCCCCAGCGGGGATAGCTTCTGCAGAATCGGGAACAGCTTGTCAAAGGGGAGAAACTCGCCGAACGGCACGAGATGCTGCTTGTCGTACCGCCCCCGCTCCCGCCCCTTCCGGTCCATGACCAGGGAGCTGTTGTAGACCTTGTTTCCCGTCTCGAAAAGCGTCCCCAGCAGCAGCGGCCCGCTCCGTTCCGCCAGCGCTTCCACCCGGGAGCGGTAGGCGCCCGGCGCGGAAAGATCGCCCGGCGTCGAGGTTTCCGGCCAGATCACCAGGTCGGGCCGCTTGCGCGCAAGCGTCTCGCCCGTCAGGACCGCCTCGGCGGTGAGGCGCTCCAGCCGGTCCTGCACCTCCGTGGAGAAGGCGGCGTCCCATTTGACATTCTGCGGAACGGCCGGCTGAACCACGCCGACCAGCAGATTGCCGGACTGGGCCCCGTACTCGGCAAAGCGGGACCGCCCCCAAACCGTGCAAAGGGCCATGACCGTGAGCCCCATGAACAGCTCGACATGGGGGCGATAGGGCTTGAGGTTCCTCCAGTCCACATAGCGGGCCACGGTAAAGGCAACGGCCGTATTAAACAGCGCGACAACGCTGGAGACCAGGTAAACCCCGCCCCACTCCGCCATCTGGGCAATGGCGGGATTCCCCGCCTGTGTGGCGCCCAGGGGATTCCAGGGAAAGCCCGTGAACAGCACGCCGCGCACATACTCAAGGCCGGTCCAGAAAACCGGAATGACCACCACGCTAACCGCGTTGCGCCAGAGCGAGTCCGTTCCGGTCCAGCGGAGCCAGCGCGAAACGGCCCAGGCGAACACGCCCATGTAGAGCGCGCAGTAGGCCGACAGGGCCACCCAGCCGAGCACGATCGACGGCAGGGGAATGAACGCCGTCCGATGCAGGGCCGTCAGCCAGAAGAGCCCGGTAAGCCAGGCCACCATGCCGCTCAGCAGGCCCCAGCGGAACGCCTCCCGCGGCGACCGGTACCGGGCCAGGAACAGCAGCGGAACAAGCCCGATCCAGGGCGCCGACAGGCTCTCCCAGGGGGCAAACCCGGCGGCGATCAGAACGCCCGAGCCGGCGGCGGCGAGGAAACAGGCCAGCCACCGGAGCGCCTTGCGGCCGCCTTCCGTCATGATCCCGCTCCACAGCATTTCTTATACTTCTTGCCGCTGCCGCAGGGGCACGGGTCGTTGCGTCCAACCTTCGGCCCGGAACGCTGAACGGTGGCCGCGCTCTCCAGGGCGCGATCCACCGCGTCGCGCGGGCGGGCCGGGGCGGCGGGAGCCG
>CAIKKV010000254.1 GCA_903828035.1 uncultured bacterium | reverse complement strand
TGTTGCCTTCGGCCAGCATGCGGGCGACGGCGATGATCTGGCGGGGGGTGATTTTGAGTTCTTCGACGAGCAGGGGGATGGATTCCATTCCCTGGTCTTTATCGGGCGTTTCGGCAACCATGCGGGCAAACTCCTTGGATCCATTGCAAAAGGGATATTTTCATGTAATCGAACGGGCCGCACAAGACAAAAGCGGAGCGGAACCGCAGTTTTAATCGGCTGCCGGCGGGTGGGCCGGGGGGGAGGACGGGTGCTTGGACCGCCAGCGCATCTGGCGCGCGATGCCCATCAGGATGTTCACGTCGTCCACGGTCATTTTCCCGCGCGACCAGACCCGGCGCAGGCCGAGCATCATGTGGTCGGCCTTGTCCTCGTTCATGAAGCCGATGTCGAGCAGGATTTCGCGCCAGATGGCGAAGAGCCGCTCCCGCAGGTCGGCCGGGGCTTCGGCCGATTTCTCCACCGGCGGCTCGAAGAGCCCCGTCGCCGTGAACACCTCGTAGGCGCAGACCATGACGGCCTGGGCGAGGTTCAGCGACACGTAGCCGGGATGGGAGGGGATGCGGATCAGCTGGGTGCAGAGGGCGATTTCCTCGTTGGAAAGCCCCTTGTCCTCGCGCCCGAACACGAGCGCCACGGGGCCCTGCTCGGCCGCTTCCAGGGCGCGGGGGGCCAGCTCCCGGGGCGAGGCGGCGTGCTGGCGGTACAGGCCGATGCGCGCGGTGGCGCCCATGACGAGGCCGCAATCGGCCACGGCTTCGGCCAGCGTCGCCACTTCCCGCCGGGCATCCAGGATGTTGCCGGCGCTCACGGCCATCTTCCGGGCTTCCTCCATGTCCAGGCCGGGCGGGGCCACCAGGACCAGGTCGCTCAGCCCGGTGTTGGCCATGGCGCGGCAGACCGAGCCGACGTTGCCGCCATAAAGCGGCCCGACCAGCACGATTCGGATGCGGTCCAGGCGAGGCATGGGTGGGATTCCTTTCTATTTGTCAGCGGAAATCGAACATGATACCTTGGCTTCCTCATGGACTCAACTCAAACCTAGGCTTGCCGTCATGGGCGGGCCGGAGGAGCGGTGATGGACGAATTGCTCAAGTTGTTGCGTCAGAACGCGATGGAGACGCCCGAGAACCTGTCGCGCCTGCTGAATATCCCCGAGGACGAGGTTCGCGCCAAGGTCCGGGCTTACGAGCAGAAGGGCGTGATCCGCGGGTATCACGCCATCGTCAACGAAGAGTTCCTGGAGCTCGAAGTGGTGCACGCGGTCATCGAGGTGAAGATCACCCCCGAGCGCGACGGCGGCTTCGACCGCATCGCCTCGCGCATCGCCCGGTTCACGGAGGTCGATTCGCTGTTCCTCATGTCCGGCGGGTACGACCTGTTGGTGTTCGTGTCGGGGCGCACGCTCAAGGAGGTGGCCGCCTTTGTGGCCGCCAAGCTGTCGACTATGGAGGGTGTCGTTTCCACGGCCACCCATTTCATGCTCAAGCCCTACAAGGATCACGGCATACTGATGGAAGAGAAGGACACGCATGAGCGGCTCAAAGTCTCCCCGTAATCCCGTTGCCGACTACCTGCGGAATGTGCCGCGGTCCGGCATCCGCGACTTTTTCGACCTGGTCAGCTCCCGGAAGGACGTGATCAGCCTCGGCATCGGCGAGCCCGATTTCGTCACGCCCTGGCGCATCCGCGAGGCCTCGATGTTCGCCCTGGATCACGGGGCCACGAGCTACACGTCGAACCGCGGCCTGCTGAAGCTGCGCCAGGGCGTTTCGGCTTATCTTGAGCGCGCCTTCGGCGTGTCGTACGATCCGGCGACGGAGATCCTGATCACGGTGGGCGTGAGCGAGGCGCTGGACCTGGCCGTGCGGGCCCTCTGCAATCCGGGCGACGAGGTGCTGTACCACGAGCCGTGCTATGTGTCCTACCCGGCGGTGGTCACCTTCGCCCACGCGAAGCCGGTGCCGATTCCCACGCATCGCGAGCAGGGGTTCGGCCTGACGCGGGCCATGATCGAGCCGCACCTGACCGCCCGCTCGCGCGCGCTGATGCTGAACTTCCCCACCAATCCCACCGGCGCGGTGATGAACCGGCGCGACCTGCAGGGCATCGCCGAGCTCGCCGTGGAGCGCGACCTGGTGGTGCTGGCCGACGAAATCTACTCGGAGCTGACCTACGAGGGGGAGCGCCTCTCCATCGCGGCCATGCCGGGCATGAAGGAGCGGACGATTTTCCTGCACGGCTTTTCCAAGGGCTGGGCCATGACCGGGTTCCGCCTGGGCTACGCCTGCGGGCCGGCGGAGCTGACCGAGGCGATGATGAAGATCCACCAGTACACGATGCTGTGCGCGCCGATCCTGAGCCAGGAAGCGGCGTCCGAGGCGCTCAAGAGCGACGCGGACACCGAGGCCATGCGCCTCTCCTACGAGAAGCGGCGCAATTTCATCTACGCCGGGCTCAACGAGGCCGGCCTTCCGTGCCACAAGCCGAACGGCGCCTTCTACGCGTTTCCCTATATCGGGGACTACGGGCTGAAGTCGAAGGACTTCGCCCTGCGCCTGCTGGACGAGGAGAACGTGGCCTGCGTGCCGGGCTCGGCCTTTGGCGAGTCGGGGGAGGGCTTCCTCCGGTGCGCCTACGCCACCTCGATGGAGGATATCCGCGAGGCCCTGGTGCGCATGGGCCGCTTCGTCGGCCGGCTGAAGGCAGGCGCTTGAACGGGGCCGTCCAGGCCCCGGTTCCGACCCGAAGAACCCGTCCGGAGTGGACGGTGACAAAAACGTTCTTCCTGCTCATCCTGGGCGGGGCCTTGCTTCTCACCCTGCCGGTGTCCCATCCCGGCCATGTGTGGATGAATCCCGTGAACGCCCTGTTCACGGCCACCAGCGCCACGTGCGTGACCGGGCTGACCGTGGTCGACACCGGAACCGCGTTCAACCTGTTCGGGCAGTGGGTGATCCTGGGGTTGATCCAGGTGGGCGGGCTGGGCCTGATGACGCTGGCCACGTTCCTGCTGCTGGTGGTGGGGCGGCGGATGAGCCTGTCGAATGAAAGCACCATGCTGCTGACCCTGGGGCTGGGCCGGGCCTCGGGCCTGAAGCTGGTCCTGTGGAAGACGGTCCTGTTTACGGTCCTGTTCGAGACGACGGGCGCCGCCATCCTGTTCTGGCGGTTCTCCGCGTTTCACGGCATGCCGGCCGGGCAGGCCGCCTATGCGGGTATTTTCCACGCGGTCAGCGCCTTTTGCAACGCCGGTTTTTCCATTTTCCCGGACAACCTGATGAGCTACCGCGAGGATCCGTGGATCGTGCTGACCCTGGCGGCCCTCCTGATCTCGGGCGGGCTCGGGTTCATTGTCTGGCATGAGCTGACGGAGATCAAGTTCTGGCGCGTCAAGACCCTGCGCGGTTCGCTCTCGCTGCACACCCGGCTGGTGCTGGTCACCACCGGGGTTCTCATCGCGTTCGGGTTCCTGGGCTTCCTGGGATTGGAATGGCGCCACTCCCTCGCGGAACTGCCCTATTCGAAGCGGATCCTGGCGGCCTTTTTCCAGGGCGTCACGCCCCGCACCGCCGGCTTCAACGTGGTGGACATGGGGCAGATCACGCCCCAGTCGCTGTTTTTGACGATGGGGCTGATGTTCATCGGCGGCGCCCCCTGCTCGACGGCGGGCGGCATCAAGCTGACCGCGATCGTCGTGATGGTGCTGTCTCTTCGAACCCTGGTGCGCGGCCGGCGGGATGTCTATTTCGGCAACCGCACGCTTCCGGATTCCGCCGTCAGGGAGGGCCTGGCCATCTTTGTGCTTTCCCTGTTGCAGATCGGCGTCATCTTCAGCATTCTTCTTTTCACCGAAAAGCTGGACGGCGCGGTCGGCCGTTTTGGAATGGTGGACTCCATCTTGTTCGAGACGGTTTCGGCGTTTGGAACCGTGGGCCTTTCCACGGGGTTGACGCCGCATCTTTCCCAGCCCGGGCAGGTGGCGCTGGCCGGGATGATGTTCCTGGGCCGGCTGGGCCCCGTGATGATCGCGTCGATCATCGGCGGAAAGGTCGTGCAACAGTGGATCCGGTATCCGGAAGAATACGTGCTGCTTGGATAAGCGGCGCGGGGAGGCATCCATGCAGCGTGTAGGCATTATCGGCGGTGGGCGGTTTGGATCGGCGCTGGCTTCATGCCTGGCCCAGCGCGGGGTGGAAGTGGTGATGCTGGATCGAGACCGCGCCATCGTCCAGCGGATGATGGGGGTGGTGTCG
>CAIKKV010000253.1 GCA_903828035.1 uncultured bacterium | reverse complement strand
TGTTTGTCCCCCTCGCGTGATAGAGTGAGTGGCGTATCCCGCGGCAGGGACGTGATGCGCGGGCGGGGTCGCCCCCGGTTCGGTCGCTATTTCACGCTCGAGCGCGCGCGGCGCAAGCGGGATACGGCCCTTTGCGAGTGGTCGGGGGACGGCGCCCACTTATACCACGGCCACACGCCGGGTCCGGTACCCGGCGTGGAGGGCTTTATCCAGATGGTGGAGGAGAAGGTCCCCCTGAAGAAGGGGCGGGGTGGCGCTGGTCATTCGGCAGGGAGCTGACAGGAAACGTTTTCGAACCCGAACCGCCTGCTTAAACTCGGCCGCACCGGGCGTCATGCCGGAGAAGCGGTGACTAGCAGGGGCCGCCAGCCCGATGTCACCTGGGTCATCGTGGGAGGGTGGGGGTGGCGGAGTAGTCTCCGGTTGCCTGGAGAGTTGCCGGCAAGCTGAAGTGGCGTAACCTGACGCAACCTGTCACCCCCGATGCGCTCATTTTTGAGGAATTACTTTCCCGTTGCCGCCAGTCGATCATCCGGGAGGGGCGCGTTCTCAATGCCCTGATGTTTTCGTTCGGCCTGGTCGTGCTCCAAGCTCAGGTTGTTTCCCATAATGCCCGGATCGGCACGGCATGAAGCCGATCTCCAAAGCTGACGCATTGTTCTCCGTCGTATAGCACAACGCCGCCCTGAAAATGCGAGCCAGCCGCATCGCGGAGTTTTCGCAATCCATGGAAATCGCTGGCCGTCACGGTGGCCGAGGCTTTAATTTCAATGCCCGTGATTTCCCGAGCCCCCCGCTCCAGGACGATATCCACTTCGACGCCGTCCTTGTCTCTGAAGTGATAAAACGAGATGGGTTTCTGCTGCCATTCCGCCTGTCGCTTTACCTCTTGGAATGCAAAAGTTTCCAATAGTTGGCCAAGAACAATCCTGTCCTTGGATAGTCCCTCGGCATCAATGCCCAGCAGCGCGCAGGCGACGCCGGTATCGCCCATATGGAGCTTCGGGGTCTTGATCAAACGGCTCAGTTGGTTGCTGTGCCAGGGAGATAGGACATCCAATAGGAACACCCGCTCCAGAAGCGTCACATAATCATGAATCGTGGGGCGGCTGAGTTGAAAGGGGGTGGCCAAATCGCTAATGTTCAAGAGTCTGGCCGTTTGGCCGGCAGCAAAAGTCAGGAGTCGCGGAAGGATTTGAAGGGAGCTGATTCGGGCCATATCCCGAACATCGCGCTGGACCAACGCTTCGACATAATCGCGGTACCACGCGGCACGGCGGGAAGGCGTTGGCCGTGCTTGAGCGGTTGGAAAACCTCCCGCCACGATCCGCCGGGCCAATTCCGGGCCTAATCGCCCGTAAGCCCGCGTTTTAAAGGAGCCGGCGAATAAGTGGTCAAGAAAACGGGATTGCACCTTTTCCAGTTCATCTTGGGCGAGGGGATGCAGGCGCAAGATTTCCATTCGTCCGGCGAGAGAATCCGACAATCGCGGCACCAATAACACATTGGCTGATCCCGTCAGGATGAATCGACCCGGAACACGATGCTTGTCCACCGCCGCCTTGATCGAAACAAACAGTCCGGGGACCCGCTGAATTTCATCGAGAATCGCCCGCTCGGGCAGATCCAGCACAAACCCTGCCGGGTCGGCTTCGACCGCTTTAAGCAGTACCGGATCGTCAAACGTGAAGTAGGCATAGCCGGCTTTGTCCCCTACCATCCGGGCCAAGGTTGTCTTGCCGCATTGCCGGGGGCCATGCACCAGAACCACGGGTGTGTCTTTCAGGGCGTCCGTGAGGCGAGCCTGAGAAAAGCGGGGAAATAGAGCGGGCGTTTTCATGCGGCTAATCGTAACCTTTTAGACCGTCTGATTGCAAGGTTATATGGCGTCCAGTTGAAACCGGATTGATTGAGATCGGCCGAGCGTTACGCAAACGAAGAGGGGCGGGAAGGCCCGCCAGCCCGATGTCACCGGGGTCATCGTGGGCGGTGGCTGGCGTTTCAAGTCTCCAGTTTCCTGGAGAGTTGCCGATAAGGCAAGGCCTGTCATTCTTTCCAGAGTTGGCGGCCAATTTATTGCCTTTCACTAGGCTTTTGACGCTTTTATTGTCTTTTGTCAGTCGTCATAACCTCTTGTAAATGAGGTATATGAGTATTTACAGCCACTCCTGAACAACCGTCTGGCCTTCTTCACACGAAAGAGGTCGTAGGTTCAATCCCTACAGTGCCCACCAGTCGACGCGTTCGCTGCCGCTCGCATGCTCATGGCAGGCCAGCTTAACTGGCGGATTGACACGCGGGGCTCAGCCCGACTTACCCGTTCGCATGCATTTTTCACCTCGGACATTGTTTGTCCCCCTCGCGTGATAGAGTGAGTGGCGTATCCCGCGGCAGGGACGTGATGCGCGGGCGGGGTCGCCCCCGGTTCGGTCGCTATTTCACGCTCGAGCGCGCGCGGCGCAAGCGGGATACGGCCCTTTGCGAGTGG
>CAIKKV010000252.1 GCA_903828035.1 uncultured bacterium | reverse complement strand
TTGCCGAGCCGGGTGCGGGGAAGCTCGCCCGGGAGAAGGGTGAAGCCGGCCAGGCGGCGGTAGGGCAGCGCGGTGCGGTTGTAGGGGTCGATGACCTGGCGGCGGATGGCGTCTTCCAGCGAAGCGGAATCCGGCTGGGGGAAGCGGGCGGGGTCGGGGATGACCAGCGCGTGGAGCGCGCCGTCCTGGAGCAGGACGGCGGCCTCGCGCAGGAGGGAGGAGTCCAGGAGCAGCCGCGCTTCGACGTCGGCCGGGTTCAGTTTTTTGCCGTTGGGGAGGACGAGGATTTCCTTGAGCCGGCCCGTGATGAAGAGGTACCCGTCCCCGTCCAGCCGGCCCAGGTCGCCCGTGAAAAGCCAGCCGTCCCGGAGCGCTTCGGCGGTTTCCTCGGGCTTGCGCCAGTAGCCCTTCATGACATTCGGGCCGCGCACGGTGATCTCGCCGTTGACCAGCCGGATCTCCTCGCCCGGCAGGGCCTGGCCGCAGGCCCCGTTGCGGACGCGGCCGGGGCGGGGAAAGGTGATGATGGGGGCGGTTTCGGTCATCCCGTAGCCCTCGAGCAGCTCGAAGCCGAGCGCCTGGAAATCGGCGAGCACCTCGAGGTCGAGCGGCGCCCCGCCGGAGATGAAAAGCCGGATGTGGCCGCCAAACCGGGCGTGGACCTTGCGGAAGAGGAGCCGCGAGAGGGGGCGGCAGTGGAACCGGGAGGCCAGGGAGAAGAGGAGCTGCGGAACGGGACCCGCCTCGCGGATCCGGTCGCGGATGCCCTTGCGAAGCAGGGCCCAGAAGCGGGGCACGCCGATGATGACGGTGACCCGGCCCGCCTGCATGGCGGCGGCGAGATCGTCGGGCTTGAGCGAGGCGGGAAGGACCAGCGTGGCGCCGATCGAGAGGGGAATCACCAGGTTGCCCATCAGGGGCAGGATGTGATGGAAGGGGAGAAAGGCGAGGAGCCGGTCGCCGGGCTTGAAAATCGGGACTCCGCCGGTGATGGACTCCGCGTTGGCCTGGAGGTTGCCGTGGGTGAGCATGACGCCCTTGGGCTGGCCCGTGGTGCCGGAGGTGTAGAGGAGGGCGGCCAGGTCGGAGAGCGCGGGCTCGGGGAAAGGCGGGGGCGGCCCGGCCGGGCCGGCGGGGATGGCGTCGAGGAGGAGCAGGCGGGCGGGGGAGCCGGAGGCGGCGAGGGCCTGGCGGACAACCGGCTCCTGGGCGGGGGAGGTGAAGATGGCGGCCGGCTCGGCGTCGGCGAGGATGTAGGCCAGCTCGCCGGCGGGGGTCTGGACGTCGACGGGAACGGGGACGGCACGGTTCTCCCAGGCGGACAGGAAGGCGTAGATCCACTCGGGCCGGTTTTCCGCGTACACGATCAGGCGGTCGCCGGGCGCCAGGGGGCAGGCGCCGGCGAAGTCGTGCGTTCGGGCCAGGAGCTCCGCGTAGGAGATGGCGCGGCCGTTATCGAGAAGCGCGGTCTTGCCGTGATCGCGTATTTGCATAATGAATTGATTCTCGCCCTTTCAACGGATGCGGTCAAATGATATTCTTGGCACGGTGGAGTGGAAAAAAGGGGGGCGCTATGTTGATCCGGAAATTGGACGAGGCGAGAGCGGCGTTTGTATCGGGGGATCCGGCCTCGTCCCGGAAGGCGCATGACAGCGCGGCGGAGCGTCACCTGCGGGAGCAGGGGCAGTACGTCAAGAGCGTGATTTACGGGGGTCTCGACGGCCTGATCACGACCTTTGCCGTGGTGGCGGGGGTGGAGGGCGCGTCCCTGTCGCCCGGCGTGGTGCTGATCCTTGGAACGGCCAACCTGCTGGCCGACGGGCTGTCCATGGCGATCGGCGATTTCCTCAGCACGCGCTCGGAGCAGGAGTATTCCCGGGCCGAGCGGCAGCGCGAGGCCTGGGAGGTGGAGCACTACCCCCAGGGCGAGAAGCGGGAGCTGGTTGAAATCTACAAGGCCAAGGGGCTGTCCGGGGAGGAGGCGGGGGCGATCGTGGATATCATGGCCCGGCACTCCGAGGCCTGGGTGGACATCATGATGGTGGAGGAGCTGGGGATTTTCCAGAGCAAGGAGTCGCCGCTTAAAAACGCGGTGGCCACGTTTTCGTCCTTTGCGGTCTTCGGGCTTGTCCCTCTTTTACTTCCCCTGGCCGGCCTGCTCTGGCCCTCGCTGAAGGCGGGGGCCTTTGAGCTGTCCTGCCTGCTGACGGGCGTGACGCTGTTCACCCTGGGGGCGCTGAAGACCCGGCTGACGCTGCGGCGCTGGTGGAAGTCGGGGCTGGAGATGCTGCTGGTCGGCGGCGTGGCGGCGGCGGCGGCCTACGGCGTGGGCGTGGCGCTGGCGGGGCTGCAGTAGAGGCGCTGCGGCGGTCGGGGACGCCCGCCCTCCAGAAGAGAAGTCTTCTCCCCTGGCGCCGGGGTTGTGTGGAGGGCGGACGGCCCCGGCCGCCGTTTTTTCTCACGGCGCGGCGGGCTTGGGAGCCGGAAGCTTGGCGGGATCGACTTTTTCCCGCAGCTCGATGAGGGTGAGCACCTTCGGGACATAGAGGCGGGTTTCGAGGGGAAGGGCGGAGGCGATGGAGTCATAGGAGTTCTTCTTGGATTTATCCAGCGCGCGGCCCACGCGGCCTTCGCCGGCGTTGTACCCGGCGATCGCCAGCGGCCAGGAGCCGAACTCCTCGTACAGGAAGCGCAGGTAGCGGGCGGCGGCCCGGGAGCTCAGCTCGGTGGAGTGGCGCTGGTCGATCGGCGAGAGGTTCAGGCCGAGGCGCTTGGCCGTGTCGGGCATCAGCTGGAAAAGGCCGACCGCGCCCGAGGGGCTTTTGGCGCGCGGGTTGAAAGACGACTCCACCTCCGCGATCCAGACCAGCTGGTGCGGCAGGCCTTCCTCCTCGAACACCTTTTTCACCACGGGAACGATATTCAACCCGTTGGAGGGAATGGGGCGGTGAAACAGGGTTTTGAGCCAGGAGTCGCGGCTGCGCACCGCCGCCTCGCGCTTGGCCAGCATGGCCGCGGTGACGGGGGGGGGCGGGGGCGGCTTGGGGAGCGAAAAGCGGGCGTTGGCCGCGGGGCGGGGGAACGGGGGGAGGGGCTTCTGGGGCGGGTAGAGCCGCACGACTTTCGAGGCCAGCTCGAGATAGTCCATCCGCTGGCGGAGCCAGTCGCCGTAGGGCTTCAGCGTGGGCACCTCGTCGCAGATCGTCAGCGCCTCCAGCGCCGCGGGCTGGATCCAGGCGATGTCATCGAGCGAGCCGCTGGCGAAGTAGGCGTCGAACTGCCTGCCCAGGTCGCGCATTTCCTCGTCGGAGGGCATGGCGATCGAACCGGTATCCAGCTCGCGGGTGAGGGAGGTGGCCCAGTCGGTCAGGTAGCTTTCGGCATCGAAGTTGCCGGCCTCGGGGGCGGCCAGCGCGGGCGCGTGAACGAGAAGGGCGGCGCCGAGCCCGAGCGCGAGGGAGAGGCGGAGGGAGGAGCGCTGGAGGGGGCTACCCTTCATGCGGAGCCGGGGCTCGGGGGGATGAGCGCGGTCCGCGGCGCCGCGGGCGGCCGGCATGGGGGTGCGGGGCGGAGGGGTGGGGCTCGGGAATGTCGGTGGTGCTCCACCAGATGACGTCCTCGTGTCCCGTCTGGTTGATGTGGGCCTTGAAGGCGTAATATTCGAGCGCGTCCTCGAAAGAGGGGCGCCGGATGAGGCGGTTGACATTGCCGGGCCGACGGTCGGCGAAGCGGCATTGGAGCGCCATGATGTGAGCCACATCCATGGAGACGGAGCGCGGCACCGTGACGCGGTTGCGGAGGCCGGTGAAGTGCAGCTCCACGGATTCCAGGGCGGCGGCGGCCTCGGCGTGGGGGTCCGCGCCGGCGACGTGCAGGCCGGCCATGCTTTCGTGGAGCCCGCCGAAGACGACGGCAAATTGCGTGGCGGGGTTCAGGGATCGGCCGTCACGCTTGCAGGTGTCGAGATAAGCGAAGCCCGCGGCCGTGTTGGCGTCGCACCGGCTGTCGGACGCGACCCGCCCGGCCAGGGCGGGAAAGAGGACGCCCAGCATGCCGGTTTCCTTGAGGTAATGGTAGACCTGGGCGGCGTCGCCGCAGGAAAAGAGCTTGAGCACCTCTTCGAACAAGCGGGCCGGCGAGGCCATGGCCAGGTAGTCGCGGCATTCGGCGATGGCGGAAAAGGTTTCATTTTCCATCTGCAGCCCGAGCGCGGCGGCGAACCGGATGGCGCGGAGCATGCGGACCGGGTCCTCCACGTAGCGCTTGCGCGGATCGCCGATGCAGCGCAGGAGGCGGGCCTGGATATCGGACAGGCCGTTGACGTAATCGATCAGGGAGTAGTCGGCGATGTTATAGAACAGCGCGTTGACCGTGAAGTCGCGGCGCAGGGCGTCCTCTTCGGGCGTGCCGAAGACGTTGTCCCGCACGATGATGCCGTCGGCCGTGCGGGCGGAGTCGATTTTCAGCCGGTGGCTGGGGGCGGCCACCTCGGTTTCGGTTCCGTCCGAGAGGGCGCGGAAGGTGGCCACCTCGATGTAGTTCTCGGGGCCGAAGAGGATGTGGGCCAGCCGGAAGCGGCGGCCCACCAGCCGGCAGTTGCGGAAGATCTTGCGAAGCTCCTCCGGCCGGGCGTTGGTGGCCAGGTCGAAGTCCTTGGGCTCGCGCTCCAGCAGGATATCGCGGACGCAGCCGCCGCAGAGGAAGGCCAGGTATCCGTTTTCCTTGATGCGGTAAAGAACCTTCAGCGCCTCGGGGCTGATCAGGTTGCGGCTGATGGTGTGATGGGTGCGGTGTATAATTTGCGGCTGCATATAGGCTGACTATCATCCCACAAAAGGGGCTGATTCTCAAGGTTTATCCCTGCAGCCGCGAACCGCCCCGGAATTACGGCAGGGGCTTGTCGATGTAGACGGCCGAGAAGTTGTCGAGCCAGACGTTCCACCCGGGCAGGACCATGACGTTTTCGGTGTACGCGGCAACGTAGGGAAACATCTTTTTCGAGGGCGCCGCGCCGAACAGATCGCTCATTTTATATCCGGATCCGATCTTGGTCCAGGTGTTGGAACTGGGCTCGGCCCAGAAGAAGTCGATCATGTCCGAGGCGTTCAGGTAGCGTATCCGCAGGTTGAAGATGGCGATGTTGGTCGGCGCCGGGTAGCTCGTGTATTCCCTGTTGGCGCCATCCTTGAAGTAGAAGACGCCGAACTGGCGGTTGGATTGGCTGTCCCGGACAGTCAGTTCCACATAGCCCCAGTTGGTGTTCGCGACAAGCCCCAGGCCCATTTCGTAGTCGCTGACAACGGGGCCGCCGGGATCGGAGGCAATCATGTGGGGCACGCGGACTTTGCCATAGACGTTCAGGGTGTCGGCGCCATTGTATTTGCGGAAGAAGTGGGTGTCCCATTCCCCCAGCTGCCAGAGGGGCTCGTTCGTGTAATTGGGGTTGCTGAAGAAGCGCAGCCGGCCGCTGTTCTCCTTGACCTTGGCGCTGGACCATGACGGGACCGACCAGAGGAGCGTATTCTGGATGCC
>CAIKKV010000251.1 GCA_903828035.1 uncultured bacterium | reverse complement strand
GACGAACTTCCCCGTCCTGGTGAAGCTCCATACGGGCCTTTCCGGATTCAGCTACACGGACTTCGCCTCCCCCGCGGACGGAGCGGATCTGCGCTTCGCGGCCAGCAACCAGATTGACGAGCTGAACTTCGAGATCGAAAAGTGGGACACGAACGGGACCTCGTCCGTGTGGGTGCAGATTCCGCTGCTGGCGGGAACGAACACGCAGATCTGGGCGTATTGGAAGAATCCGTCCGTCGCCTCGCCGGCCTGCCAAACCAATGGGGCGACCTGGACCAACGGTTTTGTGGCGGTTTGGCATCTGGGCGAGTCTACGGCTACAAATCGCGATTCGACGGTTAACCGGAACGACGGCACCAATTTCGGCAACGCCACCGTCACCTCCGCCGGACTTATCGGGTCGGCCAAGTTGCTCGATGGCGCTGGCGACGGCGTGGATTGCGGCACGGGACCGAGCCTGGATGTCGCCCTTCCGCGAACCATCTCGGCCTGGATCAATCCGACGGTGATGAAAATCAAGGCCGGCGTGGTGGCCAAATCCAACCGCCAAAGCAGTTATAACTATGTCATGGCCATCACCAATGGCGGCCTGTTCGCCTATGATGGGGCCTGGCGGACGTCCTCGAATGTGGGGCTGGTTGTCGGAAACTGGTATCACGTCGTGTATGAAACCAGGGGAGACGGCCTGGTTCAATTTTATGTCAACGGGCAGAAGGCCGGAACCGCTCCGTGGAATTATGCGGATACCCCGGCGAACAATGTATATATCGGCACCTGGATCAAGTCGGAAACCACCTATGACTTCAACGGCAAGATCGACGAGGTGAGCATCGCCAACATGGCGCGCGGTTCAAACTGGGTGTGGGCCTCCTACATGACCGGGGCCTCGAACACGACGTTCAACACGTACGGAACGGCGGGAGTGGGTGCCCTGGCGGTGGATGCCTCCGGCGCGACGCCGGGCGTGACCAATGCCACGCTGAACGGGCTGATGATCTTCAATGGCGGCGATCCGGCGACGGAGGCGGTCTTCTGCTGGGATACGGCCGACAAGGGCACGGCCTCGACGGGCGCCTGGGCGCACGTGGAAGCGGCCGGCAACTCCTTCACCAACGGCCAGACCTTCGCCAACGTGATCACGGGCCTGCTTCCGGGCGGCACCTACGTCTACCGCTGCTACGCCACCAACTCGACCGGGTCCGCCTGGTCGCCGTACCCACGGAGCCTCACCACGATCTCCCTGCCCGCCGTGACGAACACGGGGGCGGATATCCTCAGTTACAACTCGGCCCTGCTGAAGGGCTCGGTCACGGACACGGGCACTCAGGCGCCTGCCGTCTGGTTCCTTTACTGGATTGACGGAGCGGCTGTCACCAATGCGGTTGGGGTGGGGCCCCAGTCCGGCGCGTGCAGCAACCTGGTCACGGATCTGGCGATCGGGGCCTCCAACTATGTCTATATGCTGATGGCCTCCAACGCGGCCGGCGTGGTCTATTCGGGGACGAACGGCTTCACCTCGGGCCGCATCTATTACGTCGTGACGAACGGCAACAACGCCGCGGATGGGCTCACCTGGGCCACGGCCGTGAGCAATGTCGAGGTGGCGGTCCAGCGGGCCGGTCCGGTGA
Organism: uncultured bacterium; assembly: GCA_903828035.1. The sequence goes on along the minus strand of CAIKKV010000251.1, from coordinate 8,656 downwards.
AGGGCGTCGTCCTGCTCGGCGACGGCAATTTTGCCGTCACGTCAACGTGGATTCAGGTGACCAATGCCATCCTGGTGACCAGTCTCAACGGGCCGGCCAGCACTTCCCTGGATGGCGTGAGCGTGGCGAAGCGGCGTATCATGTATGTCAACCATGCCCTGGCGAGAGTCTCCGGGTTCACCATGAAGCGCGGCAGCTATAACGACTGGTCCGATAGCAACGGGCCCGGTGCCCTCCGCCTGGCCGCCGGCATGGTCAGCAACTGCATTGTGACGGCTAATTCCGCATTTTTCTACGGGGGCGTTCAACTGACCGGGGGCGTTTTGGTGGACAGCTTGATCCACGCCAACACGGCAGGCGGCAGCGGCAGCGGCGCGGGCGGCGGTCTCGGTCTGGTGGGGGCGGGCGAGGTGATCAATTGCATCATTTCCAATAACAATACCAGCATCTACGGCGGCGGCGTGTCCATGACTGGCGGGCGTATGCGAGATTGCCAGATCGTGAAAAATCGGAATACGGGCACTTACGAGCCGGTCGACGGGGCCGGCGTCTATATGTCAGGCGGCACGCTGGAACGCTGCGAAGTCAGGGACAACAACATCAGCGCTTTCCAGCGCGGCGGCGGCATCTTCATGTCGGGCGGCACTGTCTTGAACAGCCTGGTGGTCAGCAATGGCTGCCTGTTCCGGGGCGGCGGCATTTTCATGACGAACAGCACGGCCCGTGTGATTCATACCACGGTCACGGGAAACCGGACGGGGTTGCGAGGCCACGGCATCTATCAGGCCAGTGGCGCGGTCAGCAATAGCCTGGTGATTGGAAACGGAGGCGCCTACTACGGGAGGAGAGGCGAGAACGTGACAACCGTGGGCGGCACGATCAGCTACAGCGCCTCGACGCCGCTGTTGCCCGGCGCCAATAATATCGCCATCGAGCCCGCGTTCGCCAATGCGTCGGGCGGCGATTACCGGCTCCTGCCCGGATCGCCCTGCATCGATGCCGCCGCCGCGATTCCGGACATCACCCAAGCCCTGGGAGGCACGGCGCGCGCCCTCGATGGCAATGGCGATGGCTCCGCCTTGCCGGACATGGGCGCTTTTGAGCTGGCCCCGGTCTCTTCCCTGGCCTGCGCCGTTAGCGCGCCCGCGAACGAAGCCCAGGTGCAACTGGAGGCCATCCTGACCGCGGTCGTGGCCGGTCCCGACACCAACATTGTCTGGTATGGCTGGGATATCGATAATAATGGCGTCTGGGATTATACAGGCGCGGATAAGAGCACCGTGACGCACACCTTCGGCGTCGGGTTCTTCACGGTGAAACTGTCCGTCAGCAACGCCCTGGAAGGTGCCACGTGCATCATGACGAACTATATCCGGGTGGCGCCGCTCACGAACTATGTGGCCCGCACCGGGGTCAATGCCAATATTCCCCCCTATGATACCTGGGAAAAGGCGACCTCCAACATCCTGGATGGCGTGGACGCCGCCTGGGCGATGCCGGGAGAGCCTTCCACGGTGCTGGTGTCGAACGGATACTATTCGGTCAGCCGGGGGGTTGTGCTGAACGGAAGCATCAGTGTCCGCAGTCTGAACGGGCCCACGAGCACCGTCGTGGATGTGAGCTCCGCCACGTTTGGTCTGAAGCGTGCGTTTTATGTGGATTCGGCGGATGCGGTCCTCGCGGGCTTTACGGGCCGGGGTGGGAATGGCGGAGGGTTCGGCGCCTCCGGATTGTGGCTGAATCAGGGATTGGTGAGCAATTGCATCATTGCCGTGAACAGCGGTTATAATTTTGGAACCGGCGCCTATATGGGAGGCGGGAAGCTGTCGGACACGATTGTGAGCAACAATACGTGCTCATCCTTGGCGAGCTTGGGAGGTGGACTCTACATGACCGCTGGCGTGGCGGAGCGCTGCACGGTCTTGAACAATAGCAATCAGAAGGCAGCCGGGTGCGGTCTGACCATGTACGGCGGGCTCTTCACGCACGGCGTGATTTCCGGTAACGCGCCCACCCATTCGGGTTCGGCTTCGACCGGGGGCGGCGTGCTGTTATACGGGGGCGTGATCCGCAACTCGCTCATCGTCTCGAATGGCAACACGTATGTGACGAATGGCGGCGGCGTGGCCATTTCGGGGGGTATTATTGAATCCTGCACCATCGCCACCAATCGGGCGCTGACCACGGGCGGGGGGTTGGCGGTCAATGGCGGCACCGTCACCAACACGATCGTGGCCTTCAATGCCGCTGCCAGCCAGGCGAATATCGCCGGCAGGACCAATAACTGCTACTACTCCTGCGCCACCGAGTTGACCGACGGCAACAACGGCAACATCGTGGCCGTCCCGACCTTCCAGAACCGCCTGACCGGGAATTATCGCCTCGCCTCCGGTTCAGCGGGCATCAACCAGGGCGTCAAGCAGGACTGGATGACCGGCGCGCTGGACCTGGCCGGTGAACGCCGCCTGTCCGGCGTGGTGGACATGGGCGCCTATGAGTTCCCCTCGGTCGGCGGGGGACTGCTCATTATCGTCCGGTGATTCGGAGCCGCGCTGGAGATCTGAATGATCTCGAATCGAGTATGAGGCGACATGGATTTGGGAGGGCGAGGTTCCACCCGAGCCTGATGCAGCTCTCTGCACGCTGAGGCCGGGGTGTAACCCGGCCCTCCCGAGCCCTTGTTGATCACCCGATGACGGAAATTGAGTGCGAATATCAGATATTGCACCTTGCGTGTATTTCCCGCATTCGCGAACATAGACCGAATGATTTGAAAGGGTCCTCATGAAAAGAGCGATAGGCTTTGTGGCATCTGGAATCATGGCCGGCGTTATCGGCCTGCTGCCGTCCCCGGCGGCGGCGGAGAGCGCGGTGTCGGCCCGGGTCGCGGCCGACCTGAAGGCGCGGCCCGACCTGGCCGCGGCCCCGGTGGTCTGGTATGCCGTCCCGGCCATGAGCGACCTCATGCGCCTGCCCGGCACCTACCCCGTGGACGGGCAGCTCGGCGCGGACCTGCGGATCGTGGCCGCGCAGGACGAGTACGAGCCCGCCTCCTTCCTGCTGTACCCCTTCAAGGGCATGGACAAGGCGGAGCTGAAGGTGTCGGATCTGAAGGGGCCGGCGGGCGCCGTCCTTTCCCGCGAGAGCCTGGACCTGAAGGTGGTCAAGGTCTGGTACCAGAATGGGAACGGCTGGTTCAGCTATTTTTCCGACGTGGGGCTGAAGCTGGTTCCGGAGCTCCTGCTCAACGACGAGACCCTGATCACGGTGGACACCGCGCGCCAGGCGAACTACGCCCGCCTGAACGAGCCGGGCGGCAGCCGGCAGGTCTGGATCAGCCCGCCCCGGCGGCTGGACGCCGGCTTCGACGCCACTTCGCCGGCCTTTGCCGACGCCAGGACCCTCCAGCCGGTCGCCCTGCCGGCGGGGGCCTTCAAGCAGTTCATGCTCACCGCCCATGTGGCCAAGGGCGTCAAGCCCGGCGTCTACCGCGGCCAGGTGGAGCTCGCGGCGGGCGGCAAAGCGGTGGCGTCGATCCCGGTGGCCCTGCGGGTGCTGCCCTTCGAGCTGCCCCTGCCCGCGACGCGCTTCGACCTGTCGCGCAACTTCATCGTCAGCCTGATGGGCGCCTGGCCCAAACTGAGCCCCGACCATCCGGCCTTCCTGCCGACGTTGAAGAACCTGCGGCGCCATAACATCCTGCACCTCGGCCCGAACTGCGGCCCCGACACGCCCAAGGACGAGGCGAAGAAGCGGGTGGCGGCGATGAAGGAGGCCGGCTTCGAAACCCATCCGATTTTGGGCGGCAGCCTGCCCTGGCTGGGCGAGCATGACGGCACGCCGCTGACGTTTGACGAACTGATGGGCTTCAAGCGGTCGGCGGTGAGCTGGAAGAAGTTTTACATGGAGCACTTCGGCCACACCGACGCCGCGCTGGGCCTGGGCGATGAGCAGGGCGCCTCCTGGGTCGCCAAGACCCGGCCGGCCTGGCGCCTGGTGCATGAGCAGGGGATGAAGGTCGACCTGGCCGGTCATTCGCACTATTTTTACAAGGGCGGCTATATGCTGGATATCTATCCCGCGGCCGGCTCCCCGGAAGAGCTGGAGAAGCCGCGGCCGTGGAATGAAGTGGGCTTCACCGCCGTGGGTTTCTACGCCAGCCAGCACAACGGCTCGGAAAACCCCTCCTTTGTCCGTCGCCAGCACGGCCTGCTGGGCTACCTGTCCAACTACAGCATGGTCGACAATTACGAGTTCGCCTACGGCCCCTGGAATGACCTCGCCAACGATCTTTACAAGCCCATGGTGCTGGCCTATCCCACGGGCCAGGGCCTGGTGGACACGCTGGCGTGGGAGGGCTTCCGCGAGGGCATCGACGATATCCGCTATGCCACCCGGCTCCACCTGCTCGCGCAGGAGGCGATCCAATCCGGGAAGCTCGACCGGATCTACGCCGGCCGCAAGGTCCTCCAGTGGTTCGCCCTGATGAAGGGCGCCGAGGTCGATCTCAACGCCGTGCGCGCGGAGATGGTCGAAAAGATCCTGAACCTGATGACACTCAGCGAAACCGTGCGGTAAGGGGAGTTTGCCATGACCACGATGAAACGGATTTCAATTGCGCTGCTGATCGCGCTGCCCGCCTTGAGCGTCACCGTTCGCGGCCAGGACAACAAGGCGGCGCTCGACGCCGCCCGCACCAACCTGGCCGCGCACACCGCGCGTGCCGCCAGCCTGATGGCGGGCCGCGCGCCCAAGGTCGAGGAGGCGATCGCCGAATACGAGGCGGCCATCGCGATTCCGGACGCGCCGAACAAGGCGAAGATTGCCGCCTTCAAGGCCATGGCCGAGGCGCGCATCCGCGGCATGGCCGGGCTGGATCTGAACAAAATGGATATCGGCCAGGCCCACGCCATCCTTCGCCGGGCGCTGGCGCTGCCCGGGCTGAAGCCGGACGAACAGGCCGAAGCTTGGCAGAACATCGCCAAGCTCTACGAGCGGCAGGATCTGGCCGCCGAGGCGCGCGCGGCGTATGACAAAATGCAGGAGGTCAATCCGGCTAAAACTCCCGCCGGCCCGCGGAAGAGTGAATCGGCCGCCGAGACCAGGGCGGCCTGCCTGCTGACGCTGAACAATCCCGCCGCCACCCCGGCGGCCAGGTGGTCGGCCTTCAACCAGCTTCCCTCGTGGACGACGTGGAAGACCCACGACTATGCGACCCTCCGGGCCGACTGCGAAGCCTGGTTGCCCGCGCTCATGGCGGTGGATACCAACCGGGCGATGGGCCTGGTTTCCAAGATCAAGGAGGCCAAGGCCTCCGATCCGTCCTTTGTCGCCTGGGCCGCGCCGCTGGCCCTTCTGGCGCCCAAGCTTGCGGGGGGCGAGTACGCCCTTGTGCGGAACGCCCAGCTCGGCGCCCTGGCGGCGCTCGGCAAAACGAAGGAGCTGGTCCAGGCGGCGGAGTCCATGGCGAAGGACGGGAAGCTGCCGGCCCCGGTCCGCTTCCAGAGCAGCCTCACGGCGGCGGCCTTCAAGGCCGGCGGCGGGGCGGATATGAAGAAAATCGTCGACGCCGCCGCGAAGGCGTTCAAGCCTGAAGAGCTTCCGAACAAGGAGAAGAGCGACAGCATCCTCGAGGCGGCCCGGATGGCCATGGCGGGCGGGCAGGAGCAGGCGGCCCGAGGGTTGTATGCGGCGTACGAGGCTGCTTTTGCCCAGCTTCCCAGGGCATCCACCCCGTGCGCGTTCATGGCCAAGGCGGTTGAGGGGGGCGCCTATACGGCGAAGCTTGACCGGCCCTATGGAGACAACCTCAAGTTCCTGCTCGAGACCGACGCCGCCGTGACCGGCCGCAACATCGGCCCGGAGGCGGGCACGGAGGCCGGCGGCGACAACGTCACCGATTTCTACACGGCCTGCGACCGGGAGGGCGTCCACTTTTTCTTCCTGGCCCATGACTCGAAGGTGGATGAAGTGCTTAACGGGTTTGTCACCGGCGGCAGCTATGAGGGCTATTTGGCCGCGGGCAGCAACCAGCCGTACAGCTTTTTCAATATCGGCCTGCCGGACGGCGATTTCAGCGATACCTTCGATACGATGTATCCCAACCGCCAGTTCCGGCCGGCTTCCAGGAAAAACGGGCTGGCCAGGTCCGAGACCCGGGTGGCGGACAAGGGCTATGTCACCCATCTGTTTTATGACTGGGAGGCGTTCTATGACAAGCTGCCCGCCAACGGCGACGCCTGGCAGTTCGAGAATATCCGCTGGACCCGCGCCGGCGGCCTTTCGTTCGGCGGCAGCCAGTCGGTCCACAACCGCTCGAGCTGGGGCGACATCGTCTTCAGCGGCCTGACGCCGGAGAACTTGAGCGCCATCAAGCGCCGCCTGGTGTTGAAGGCGGCGGCGAAATACCGCCTGGAAAGCCGGCCCAGCGAAAACGGAGTGATCGACTTCTGGCGGGATGCCCAGCTGGGCGACCCGGAGTTCTATCGCACGGAGCTGAAGCCCCTGGTCGACACGCTGGATGAATACGCGAAAAAGGTCGGCAAGGAGATGAGCGCGGAGGACGTCGAGACGCTCTTCGCCAAGGCCGTTCCGGGCTGGATGGAGATCCGGTACCTGGCCGCGGAACGGCGCCAGGAGTACCTCGACCGCAAGCGGATGGCCGGGGAATAGCAGCCCCGGCGCAGCCCGGCTTTCAGCGGATCGTCACTTCCTTGCCCTTTTCGGCCGATTCGTAGATCCCGTCCAGCATCTTCTGGACCATGAGCCCGGCCTCGCCCGGCGCTTCGGTCGGCTTGTTGTAAAGCGCCGTGTCCACGAAGTTCCGCAGCTTGCGGGCGAAGCAATCGTCGGTGGGGATGAACGCCGGGACCTTGTCCACCATGTAGCCGTTCTCGTCGCAGTGGATGGCCAGGGGGTCCAGGTCGGCTCCGCCCTTTTCGCCCATGATCGTGAAGCCCCAGGCATCCTTGCAGTGGGCGGCGAAGGACGCCTCCACCTGCATGACGGCCCCGTTTTCGAAGCGGATCTGGCCCACGGCCAGGTCCTCGACCGTGTAGGTCTTGTGGTCCCAGTTCGGCCAGGAGCAGGCGACATCGCCGGGCTTGTCGCCCAGGTAGCGGAAGATGTTGCCGCTGGCGGCCACGGGCCTGGGGGAGCCCATGACGTAGTGGGTGACTTCCATGATGTGCACCCCGATGTCGATCAGCGGGCCGCCGCCCTGGAGCTCCTTGCGGCCGAACACGCCCCAGTTGGGGATGCCGCGGCGGCGCATGGCCTTGCAGCGGGCGAAGAGGATCTTGCCGAACCGGCCGTCCGCGCCCATGCGGTGAATGAACTGGGCCTTGGGGTCGAAGCGCCACTGGAAGCCGATGACCAGCTTGCGGCCCGCCTTCTTCGAGGCCGCCAGCATGGCCTCGCCCTCGCGGGCGTTCATGGCCATCGGCTTTTCGACCAGCACATCGGCGCCGGCCTTGAGCGCGGCGATCGTGTGCTCGCAATGGCCCCCGTTGGGCGTGCAGACGCTGACCGCATCCAGCGTTTCCTTGCGGAGCATCTCTTTCCAGTCCGTGTAGACCGTGGCGAAGCCCAGCTCGGCCTTGACCTTGGCCAGGCCGGCCTCGTTGATGTCGCAGGCCGAAATCAGGTCCACGTCCGGATAGGCCTTGACGATTTTCATCTGGGCCTGGGCGATGCCGCCCGCGCCGATGAAGCCCATTCGCAGTTTCTTCGCGCTCATGTTGGTCATCCCGTTTCGGTTTGATGGTGTAAAAGCAATAATCATCCATGGCGCCCCGCCCTTTATCAAGAACTATTACGTTCCTTTTAGCAGGAGGCGTCTTGCCGCTTCGGGGGTGCAAGCTTCGACCGTCGCGGGGCTGCGGCGAAGCTGCTCCTGATCGAGGGTGACCAGGGTGGAGCCGAACAGTTCCGACACGGCCACATAAATGGCGTCCGCGCCCCTCAGCGCATTTTCAACGGCCAGTTGCGCGCTTCTTTGCATAAGGGGTATGTCCAAGGGGACGACTGTCAGGCGGGGCAGTGACGCAATCGAAAGGGCGTATTCCAGGGCGTCCTGGGCGGGCAGCCCGGCCCGGCGCAGGGCGGCGGCCGTTTCGACGGGGAGCAGGGCGGGTTCAATCAGGGGCGTGCCGCTTTTCCGGAGCGCAGCCAGCAGGTGCCGGGCCGACGAAAAACCGGGCTCTTCCGCCCTGCATGCAACGACAAAAACGCTGGCATCGATCGTCAAAAGAAAGGCCATTAACGCCTCATTTTATGAAGTTCACGGACGGCGGAGCGGGGGGAGGACGGATGGTTCGACAAGCGGGCGGCCAGCTTTTCAACCCGGTCCCAGGCATCCGGCGTCGGGAGGGCCGGCCTGTCCATTCCCTGCCAGCAGGGCGACAGAACCGCAACCGCCTTTCCGCGGCGGGTGATGGTGTAGGCTTCGCGGCTTTCGGCCAGATGACGGACCAGCTCCGACGCCTTTTTCTTCAACTCCCGGATGCCGATGTCTTTCATGCCTAAGAGACTACATGAGTGACTACATGGAATCAAGCTTCATCCACGGCCGCGGTTGGCGCACAGGGTTGGGGTTGCGTGATGCGGGTTGTTCCATTTCGGGCGCCAATGGGCGGCCGCTTTCGGGCTGATCCGG
>CAIKKV010000250.1 GCA_903828035.1 uncultured bacterium | reverse complement strand
GCTTCGGCGCCGCGGCCTTGCGCTCGCGCACGGGAGGCTCGGGGGCGGGAGCCGGCTCGGCGGGAGCCGGCTCGTTTTCCCCGGGCTCCGGGATCACTTCTTCCACGGCGGGCGCGGCGGCCTTGCGCGGCGGCTTTTCGGCCTTCTCCGCGGGCTTGGCCCGGCTCTTGGTCTCGGCGGCGGCCGGGGCGGCGTTCCCGTAACGCGCCGGCCGCGCGCTCTCGGCGCCTTCCAGATCGGCCGCCTGCTGCCGGGCCGAGCGATCCGTCAGCCGCTTCCACCCCGACCCGCAGCGCTCGGCGCAGAACCGGATCACGGCCACGATCCGCTCGCGCCCGAAAACCAGGATCGTGGAAATTCCGAACACGGCCAGCGCCATGATCAGCGTGCCGGGCTTGCCCAGGAAGTGGATCAGCAGCTGCTGGGTGAGATAATGGCCGGGCACCCCGCCGGGGGCGTGCGAGATGTTCAGGCGCTCCGGGCCGGTCAGCCAGACCCACCAGGCCGGGGTCAGCTCCACCAGCACGATGAGCGACAGGAGCATCATGAGCGACCAGAAGAAGCGGAAGCGCAAGAACAGCTCCTTCCGGATCCAGAGCAGGATGCCGAAGGCGAGGGCCAGGGCCGGCAGCGAATAGGCCATGATGCCGGCCAGGAAAAACAGCGCGTACGCCGTCATCGCGCCCGTGGGCCCGATGAAGTTCGCCGCCGGGTCATTGGGCGGCGCCTTGAGGAAGCCGATATCCTGCCAGTTGTAGGAAAAAAGGCTCAGCGATAGGAAAAACCAGGCCGCCAGAAGGGCGATCCCCCACACTTCCCGGGATCCGCTGCGCGGGGCGGGCTGATCCCCTGTCTCTTTTTTGGCCATAATCAAAACGTCCTTCGCTACCGGATTCCCGCGGGTTCCGCTTCACAGCGCCGCACGAGGTCCTGATACACACGCAAGTCGGATTCCCCGGCCATGGCGGCCATGTCGCGCGCCAGGACCGCCAGCCGCATGGCGCGCATGGCGTCGCCCCGGGCCAGGTAAATCTCGCCCAGCGTGTTCCAGATATTGTAATCCTGGCTCGCCGAGATCACCGCTTCCTGGGCCAGCCGCAGGGCCATGTCGAGATTGCGAATGGCGGGGTCGTTCGACTTGACCCGGAGCCAGGCCACGTTGTTTTTCAGGCCGGCGTTGTCCGGATACTTTTCAAGGAGCCCGCCGTAGAGCCGCATCGACTCGGCGTAGTTCCCGTCCTCCATGGCCACCATGGCGCTCATGAATTGCAGGTCCTCGTCGCCGGGCGCCTCCTTCTTCGCCTTCACAAGCGCCGCCGCCGCCTCCCGCCAGCGCCCTTCGGTGAAGAGGCGCCGGATGGCCGCGGCCGGCGTCGAAGCCGGAGCGTTCTGCGCCGGGACCTGGGCCTGCAGCCCGACCGCGCCGGAAACCATCATGATCGCCAGCAGCCGACCGAATCGTTTCATTTTCATGGCCCGCCTTTCACCGCCGGCTTGAAGGTCACCCTGACCAGCGCCGGATCGGTTGCCGTCTTCAGCTTCACATCCCCGGACAGGTACACCCGCACCGGCATGGCATATTCGCCCGGCTGGGTAATCACGCTGCCATCCACAAACACGCGCACCGTGGTCAGCTCCAGCCGGTTGAGGTCCGCGTCGCTCCCCTCGATCCAGACCGAGGCGACCACGGGCGGATCCAGCCTCCAGTCCCAGACCCCGGGGCGGCTGAGCACGGTCACCGGCAGCCGCTCCAGGCGCACCGCTGAGTTGGTGGCGGCGGCGGGGTGCCGGGGCTCAAACGACGCCTTCCGCTGCGCCGCCTCAAGCCGGATCGCATCCTGGATGAGGTACCAGGCCATGACGCCGAGGAGCACGGCCAGCAGCTTGAGCCCCAGCTTGGGAAATAAAAACCGGCGGGGCCCGGAGGGCGTTGTCATGGCTTGTCCCTCCCCTGCTCGGCCGGATCACCGGCCGGAGGGCGGCTCCGGCCCACCCGCCAGAGGCGGCTCCAGGGCGATTCGCGGCGCGGCCCCATCAGCAGGTGCAGCAGCATCTTGCGGAGGCGCTCGCCGTCGAGATGGCGGGACATCCGGCCGCGGATACAGAAGGAGATGATGCCGGTTCCCTCCGAGACCACGATGCAGACGGCGTCGGTCTCCTCGCTCATGCCGATGGCGGCCCTGTGCCGGGTGCCGATCTCGTGGCCGATATCCAGCCGCTGGGTGAGCGGGAACATGCAGCCGGCCGCCACCACCCGGGAGCCGGAGAGAATGACGCCGCCATCGTGCAGCGGCGTCTTCGGGGTGAAGATGGTGGCCAGCAGCTCGGCGGTGACCCGGGCGTCGATCTGGATGCCGGTGTCCTGGATGGCGCGCGTGCCGATATCCCGCTCGATGGCGATCAGCGCGCCCACGCCCTGGCGGGCCAGCTCCTCCACGGCGCGCGTGATCTGGTTGCTGAGATACTGCGCGTCGTTCTCCTCCCAGACAAAATGGCTGCGCCCGAGCTGGGCCAGGGCCCGGCGGACTTCGGGCTGGAAAATGACGAGCAGCGCCAGCGCCACGTAAACCGAGAGCTGCCGGAGCATCCAGTTCAGGGCCTCCAGCTGCGCCACGCGGGTGACCACGATCAGCGTGGTGATCAGGCCGATCAGGCCGAACAGGACGTGGGCGCCGGGCGTGCCGCGGAAAAAACGGATAATGAAATAAAAGAGGAGGGCAAGGATGGCGATTTCCATCATTCCCCCGATCCCGGGCAGCATCAAGCGATCCATCCAGGTCATGTTCCCATTCCTTCAACCGCCGCCGCCAGCACCCGCGCCGCGTCGACGGATTCCCGCACCTCATGCACCCGCACGATCCGGGCGCCATTCATGACGGCCGCGCAGAGGGCCGCGAGGCTGGCCGCCCCGCGCTCCCCGACCGGGCGCCCCGTCACCTGGCCGAGCCAGCTCTTCCGGGACAGGCCCGCCAGAACCGGCCTTCCCCCGCGACAGATCCGCCCCAGCCCCGCCAGCAAGGCGGCATTCTGGGCGGCGTTCTTGGCAAAGCCGAACCCCGGATCCACCGCCAGGCTCTCCAGCCGAACGCCGGCGGCCGTCAGCTCCCGCACCCGCCGCTCAAGCCAGGCCGCGACCTCTTCCACCACGTCGCCGTAGTCGGCCAGGGACTGCATGGTCCGGGGATCGCCCTTCATATGCATGACCACCACGCCGACGCCCCGGGCCGCCGCAAGGGCGGCCATGGCCGGATCCGCGCAACCCGTCACATCGTTAATCACGCAGGCGCCGGCCGCAATCGCCGCCTCGGCCACGGCGGCATGCCGCGTATCAACCGAAACCGCCGCGCCACCCTGCGCGAGGCGCCGGATCACCGGCGCCACCCGGTCCGCCTCCTCGTCCGGCGGCACCGGCCGGGCGCCGGGGCGGGTTGACTCCCCGCCCACATCCACGAGGTCGGCTCCGTCGGCCACCATCGCAAGCCCGTGCCGGACGGCCGCCTCTTCGTCGGCGTAAAGGCCTCCGTCGGAAAAGGAATCCGGCGTGACGTTCAAAATGCCCATGACGAGGGGGCGCGCCCCGATCTTCCACGAACGGGTCCCGCACCACCACTCCACGGGCTCCATCCGGCTCCTCACGCCCTATCCTTCCGACCGCGCGGGCGGAAGCGAGGCGGCCAGCATGGCCCGCGCCTCTTCGCCATCCAGCGTTTCCCGCTCAAGCAAGGCCTTGGCCAGCGTGTCCAGGGCATCCCGGTGCTTCGTAATCAGCTGCCTAGCGCTTTCGTGGCTCTCATGCAGCAGGCGGCCGACCTCGGCGTCGATCCGGCGGGCCGTCTCCTCGCTGTAATCCTGCGACCGCGACACCTCGCGCCCGAAGAACAGCAGCTCCTCGTTGGCGCCAAACGTCTGGGGCCCCAGAGCCTCGCTCATGCCCCAGCTGCAGACCATGAGCCGGGCAATCCGGGTGGCCTCTTTCAAATCGCTCGCGGCGCCCGAGGTGATATCGCCAATCACCAGCTCCTCGGCCACGCGCCCGCCCATGAAGAGGGTCAGCATGGACATGAGCTTCCGGCGCCCGTCGAGATAGCGATCCTTTTCGGGAAGCTGCATGGTGGAGCCGAGCGACCGGCCGCGGGGAATGATCGTGATCTTGTGCAGGGGCTCCGCCTCCTCGACCAGCATCGAGACCAGCGCGTGGCCGGACTCGTGGTAGGCGGTGATGCGCTTCTCCTTGTCGTCCAGCAGCCGGCTGCGCCGCTCGCGGCCCCAGCGGACCTTGTCGCGGGCTTCCTCGAGATCGGCCATGCCGACGACATCCTTGTTCTGGCGGGCGGCCAGCAGGGCGGCCTCGTTCATCAGGTTCGCCAGGTCGGCGCCGGAAAAGCCCGGGGTCCCGCGGGCCAGGCGGTGCAGGTCCGCCTCGCGATCCAGCGGCACGCGGCGGGCGTGAATCTTCAGGATGGCATCGCGCCCTTCCAGGCTCGGCAGGTCCAGCACGATCTGGCGGTCGAACCGGCCGGGCCGCTGGAGGGCCGGGTCGAGCACGTCCGGCCGGTTGGTGGCGGCCATCACGATGAGCCCCTCGGCCGTATCGATGCCGTCCATCTCGACCAGCAGGGCGTTCAGGGTCTGCTCCCGCTCGTCGTGCCCGCCGCCGATGCCGCTGAACCGGCTGCGGCCGACGGCGTCGATTTCATCGATGAAGATAATGCACGGGGCGGCCCGCTTGGCCTGCTCGAACATGTCGCGCACGCGGCTGGCGCCGACGCCCACGAACATCTCGACAAAATCCGAGCCGCTGATGCTGAAGAACGGAACCCCGGCCTCGCCGGCGATCGCCTTGGCCAGCAGGGTCTTGCCCGTTCCGGGGGGGCCCATCATCAGGACGCCCTTCGGGATGCGGCCGCCCAGCTTCTGGAACTTCTTGGGCTCCTTGAGGAACTCGATGATCTCCACCACTTCGTCCTTGGCCTCATCGATCCCCGCCACGTCCTTGAACGTCACCTTGTTGCGCTCCTGGGACATCAGCCGCGCCCGGCTCTTGCCGAAGCTCATGGCGCCCTGCCCCATGTTGCGCATCTGGCGCGAAAAGAAAAACCAGATGACGGCCACAAACAGCAGGATCGGCAGCGCGTTCGAAAAGAGGACGAGCAGGAACTGGGACGAGCGGCGGTACTGGAAGGGCACATGCTGCTCCAGCAGCATGGGGACCATTCCCAGATCGTTCGACATCAGCAGGTCGACGCGGAACTTGCGCGGCCCGTTTTCGTTGACCAGCTTGCTTTCCAACTCCACGTACTG
>CAIKKV010000249.1 GCA_903828035.1 uncultured bacterium | reverse complement strand
GCTGCCCCGCACGATCCGGGAGGCGGCACGATGACATCGTCGCCCGGCTGCCAATCGGCAGGCGTGGCGACCTTGTTCGCGTCCGATGTCTGCATCGCCAGGAGCAGCCTCTTGATCTCCTGGAAGTTCCTGCCGTTGGATAGCGGGTAGTAGATCAAGGCGCGGATCTTCCCGTTGGGATCGATGAAGAACACGGCCCGCACGGCTTTGGTGTCGTCAGCGGTAGGCTGCAGCATCCCGTACTTCTTGGACACCTCCATTTTGATGTCCACGATCAAGGGGAAGGTCACCTCCACGTTCTTCATGCCTTTGTATTCTAGCTTCTCCTTGATTGTCCTTAACCAGGCGATGTGACTGTACAAGCTGTCAATCGACAGCCCCACCAGCTTGCAGTTCAAGGCTTCGAACTCGGGCATCATCGTTGCGAAGGTCATGAACTCCGTCGTGCAAACCGGCGTGAAGTCCGCCGGATGGCTGAACAGGATCACCCATTTCCCTTTGTAGTCGTCAGGGAAGTTGATCGGTCCCTGCGTGGTCTCCGCCTTGAAGGCAGGCGCGGACTCGCCGATCAGAGGGACGCGAACGATTGAGCTCGTTTCTTCGGCTCGCACGGAGATCGCGGCCAGAAGCAGCGTTAGGCCCAGGATAGTCATCTTCATTTCACTCACTCCCGTTATTCGTTATGTTTTGTTCCAAGCCGTTCAATGAGAGCAGGCATAAGATGTCGTTCTCCTATAGCGGCCTCCTTTCGCTTAAGCGGCCTTCCCATAGACGTCACTTTTTTCTCGTGCATCCGTCTATGCTTTACGCAGTGTCTGGCATGCCCGGCGCCCGGTTTCCTGGCTAGCACCCGGCGCTCTTCTTTTTCGGCGTTTCAGGAGCAGCCGGCGCCGGCCCGGGCGCCCCAGGGTTCAGGGTTGGGGCAGAAGCCGGAGCCGGTTGGCCACCCGGCGGCAGGGGCGTGGCAGAATCGTTCCAGTAGGCTTCCAGTCCTCCATAGAGAACCTTGATGGGCCGCTGGGTTTTCTGCGCGAGAATGCCGCCTGCGGCCATTGCCAGCGAGCCGTCTCGATCGACGAGGATTAAAGGAACAGTGCCGGTGAGATACGCCGGATTGGCGATCACTTCTCCGATATCCGCATTGAGAGAGCCGGGCAGGCTGAAGTCCGCATATAGGGCCGGCGGGCGTATATCGACGATTTCACACGTGCCGGGAAGGTCCATCAGCATGCGTTTAAGGTCCGGGGCCGACATGCGTTCCGGCATTCTCGGGGCGGCGGTGATGGGCGCAGCCGAGGAGGGGGCTGCCGTGGTCGCGCGCGCGATCGGGCACGCGGCTGAGGCGCCCAGCATTGGAAGGCCGTCTTCAACCCAGGCCTCACTGCCGCCCTCCATGTTAAGGACGGTCTTGAATCCCGTTTTCTGGAGCACGGCCGCGCCCAGGCTTGAGCGGTAGGCGGAATTGCATACCGTGAGGATCGGCATGTCCTTGGACAGGCGATGGCTGTCCGCGAACAACTTGTTTAACGGGATGTTCAGCACGTTGCCGATGCGCAGCCCCATCCATTCGCTGGGGAGGCGGACGTCCACGATAACCGGCGCGGCGCCTGACTTCATCTGTTGATACAGGTCCTTGGGCTTTACCAGCGTGAGGGAGTCGACAGGCAGGCCGGCTTTCCTCCAGGCCTCCGGACCGCCTTGGAGGAAGCCGGAGGGCGAGTCATAGCCAATGCGCTTCAGGCGGAAGGCGGCCTCCTGGATTTCGCCATCCGATCCGACCAGCACAAAGGGCTCGCCCCAGGGGATCATGCTGCCGGTCCAGGTTTCGAAGCGGCCGCGAATGCCAATGTTGAGCGCGCCAGCAGGATGCCCGGCCGCGAAAGGCTGGGTGGTGCGCACATCCACGAGCCAGGCGCCGTTCTTGGCCCGAGCGGAGACCTCTTCGGCGGGCAGCGCCGGCGGAGCGGGTTTCGTCCAATCCACGAGTGGCGGGCCATCGTGGTTCATTTTGGCATTGTGTTTGAAGTATGGGGGGGCGTCGGGAAGGCCGTCGATGACGGCCATGATATAAGCAGGCAGGTTCTGATGCTGCAGGTAGGGGTTTGAATGGCGCTGCTCGCCGATCGTGGAGACTGGCCTGTCGCTCAGGTTAGCCCCGCAGAGGGAACCCGCCCCGTGGGCCGGGAAGAACCGCGTGTCGTCGGGCAGCTTGGACAGCTTGTCCTTCCACGAGTGGTAGCCCATGGCTGCCAGCTCGGCGGCGCTCAAGGAGTCGCCCATCAGGTCGGGTCGGCCGACGCTGCCGATAAACAGGGTATCGCCGGTGAGAACGAAGGACGGATTCGCTTCGGTTGCGGGCTGGTACACGTAGAGGCAAGTTCCGTCGGGCGTGTGCCCAGGAGTGGTCACGATGACGGCGCGCACCTTGCCGAAGGCGAGGGCGTCACCGTCCTTGGCGGACCGGTGAGGGAAGCCCGCCCGGGTGGCTTCGTTAACGATGATTTCGGCGCCGGCGGCCTTGGCCAGCTCCATGTGCCCCGCCACAAAATCGGCATGGGAATGGGTCAGGAAAACGCGAGTGATCTTCAAGCCCAGTTCCTGCGCATCCTTCAGGTAGCGGCCGATGTCCCGGGCCGGATCGACGATCAAGGCCTCCCCGCCGCTGCCAATCAGGTAGGAGTAGTGCGAACGCACCGCCAGGTTGTACTGGCGGAACACGAAGGCAGAGGTCTTCTGTTCGGTCTCCTTGACCAGTTGGAGGCTGGCCGCCTCGTCGCCATGCGTGGCCGCCTCCGCATCGCCCGGAAGGTTGGCGCCCCGAGCCGAAACACCCGCAAGCAACAGGCCTATCAAAAGGCATCCGGACAATCCGACCTGTTTCATGTATAGACTCCTCTTGTAGTTTCGTCGTTTACCGACTATATACCGCACGCTCATGCGAAGGTTATAGGGTATAACCCTGCAGCGGTTGCTAACGCAAATCTAACAATTCCCTGACACGAGCCTGACACGAGGCCTGTTAAATGAAAGAAATCACAAAAGGAAGAAACCGATGAAACAGATTCTCTTAGGCCTGCTGGGTGTCGTCGTTGCGCTGGGATCCGGTTGCGGCCGCGGTCCTTCGGGCCAGTCCATCACCGTGGCGGGCTCCACCGCCTTCCAGCCGTTCGCCGAAAAGCTGGCCGACCAGTACATGCAGTCCCACCCGGAGGCGACGATCACCGTGCAGGGCGGAGGCTCCTCCCTGGGCATCCAGTCCGCGCTGGCGGGAACCGCCCAGGTCGGCATGGCGGATCTTGTGACCCTGCCTCCCGAAGCCTCCGGCTTGACCGCCGTAGTGGCGGCGCGCGACGGCATCGCCGTCATCGTTAACCCGCTGAACTCGCTGAAAAATCTTTCCACCGGGCAGATTCGCGATATTTTCAACGGCACGATCCGCAACTGGAAGGACGTGGGTGGCGAGGACCGGTCGATCCGGGTCGTGTCGCGCGAGACGGGATCGGGGACCCGCTCCT
>CAIKKV010000248.1 GCA_903828035.1 uncultured bacterium | reverse complement strand
TTCTAAGAGCATATGGAGCATATCAAGAAGCTCAGGGCATGGTATTCTCATCCATCGAAAATGGATTAGAAGTTACCTGGAATCAATTGATAGCTGAACTGCTATACTGGGCACAAACTGGTTCAACAGGGCGAGCAATTCGTCGCAGGTCGCCCCATGCTTGCCGCCGATGCGATGAGTCGTTTATCGTTTATCAGGCATGGATGGCCTCTTTCCTGGCGTGCCCGGACATTCCCGGCGGATGCTCCACCGGCTCGTACCGGCTCGCCGCATCCCCGAAATCGCGTGTCAGCCGTTCGCGCAACTGCATGCGCGCCCGCAACAAGCGGACCTTCACATTCGCTTCGCTGATCCGCAGGGCTTTCGCCGTTTCCTTGATGGATATCGACTCCACATCCCGGAGAAGAAAGACCGCGCGGTGCCCCGGATCCAGGAGCGCGATGGCGTCGTCGAGCAGCCGGCGTGTTTCCGCGTGTTGCGCCAGCCGATCGGGCGTCTCGCGCCAGTCGGCAATGTACTCGGGATGCGGAATGCGCCCGTCGGCCCCCGGATCCACGGCAGCTTCCAGGGATGTGGACGGAAGACCGCGCCGTTTGCGCACAACCTTAAGGGACGCATTCACGGCAATCGTGGCCAGCCAGGTGGAGAAGGAGGCCTCTTCCCGGAATCCGCCCAGCCGCCGCATGGCGCTGAGAAAGGTCTGCTGCGTGACATCCTGGGCGTCCTCCTCCGAGCCGGTCACCCGCCGGGTCAGCCCGTAAATCCGCCGCTCATGCCGGGAGACAAGCGCTTCGAAAGCCGTCAGGTCGCCGTCCTTCGCCAGACGAACCAGCTCCCGGTCCTCCGCGGAATCAACGGGCTGTGGTTTCGGGCTTTGCATTCCGTAGTTATATTCTCTACTAACGGTACGGTCAAGGTCGGGTATCCCCCACATGACGCAAAAATTTTCATTTCCAAGCCCGCGTCTATGGTTTATATGAAATCCATGCAAACCTGTCAGACGTTCATCTATCGGCAAATCGGGGACCTCTCCCTCGAACTCGATCTCTACCGGCCGGAGCCGCAGGCCGGTCTGCGCCCCGCCGTTCTATTCCTCCACGGCGGCGGCTGGAGCGGCGGCAAGCGAACACAGTTTTCCAGGCATGCCCAGATGTTCGCGGAAGCCGGCTTCGTCGCCGCCACAGCCAGCTACCGCCTTTCCGGCGTGGCGCCCTATCCGGCCGCGCTCGACGACTGCCAGTGCGCGGTCCGCTGGCTGCGCGCGCACGCGGCGGATTTCCAGCTCGATCCGAATCGCCTCGGGGCCTTCGGCTCCTCGGCGGGCGGCCATCTCGTCGCCTGCCTCGGCGTGCGCGACACGCGGAGCGATTGCGAGCCCGCGCTCAGCGGATTCTCCAGCCGCGTCCAGGCCGTGGTCGATGTGCACGGCATTCACGACTTCCCCGCGCTTCTCCCCAGCGGCAAGCTCAGTGAAAGCGCCCCGCTCTTCCTGAACGGCTCTTACGAGGAAAAGCCCGAACTCTGGCGCGACGCCTCGCCCCTGTTTTTCGTCGATGCCGACACCGCGCCGATGTTTTTAACCCATGATCCGGACGATCCTACCGTTCCCTATGACCAGACGGTGGAGTTTGCCATGGCCCTGCTTAAAGCCGCCCGGCCCTTCGAGTTCATGCCGACCCCGGGCTCCGGCCATGGCTTCGTTTATGACCCCGGGCACGTCTGGTCAACGCGCGTCATTCCCCGTGCCCTCGCCTGGTTGCGCGATCGGTTGTCCTGATCGAGTACGGACGCGCCCGGGGACGCGGCACCGCCCGTGCGATCTCCCCCTCGGGCCTGAATCGACGCGAAGTTGTGAATTGATTCCAACGGCAACGGTAGGGTAATATGCTTCCGGTTGAGGCCATTACTCCGGTTGGGATTTCAATGAACACCTTTTCTCTGGACGACATTAATGCGTTGGTAAAAGACTACAGAGACCGATGCCTTTGGTTTCTGAAGCCGGATTATTGTGTCACCACACCCCAGGAAGCCTTGCGGGCCTTGGATCTTATTGAGCAATATGGCGACAGGGCGGCCTATCAACGGGCGGAACAACTTCGAAAATGGCTATTACTCCATTCCAAAGCGGCATCTTAACGCTCCTGGCGGCCCGACGCCTGGAGTTAGGCGAAAGCTATGTCGCTGGAGGCGTGGCCCTCAATCAATTGCTGCATGCACCCAGGAAATCTCGGGATATTGATCTCTTCCACGACACGGAAGAGGCGCTCGCTTCAACATGGGCTGGAGATCGTGCGCTTCTGACCTCCCATCAATACACCCTCGTTGTGCTTCGCGAAGCGCCTTCCTTTGTGGAGGCCCGCGTGTCCCGTGAAAACGAGCATACGCTCATGCAGTGGGCAAGAGACAGTGCCTTTCGTTTCTTTCCGTTGATATCAGACCCCATCATGGGGCTTACCCTGCATTCCTTCGATTTAGCCACCAACAAAGTGCTGGCTATGGCCGGTCGGCTGGAACCCAGGGATTGGATCGACATCTTGAATTGCGACCGGATTATCCAACCGTTCGGCTTTCTGGTTTGGGCGGCCTGTGGAAAAGATCCGGGCTTCAATCCCAAATCCCTCTTGGCCGCGGCTTCGCGACTGCATTACAGTCAGGCAGAGATCGATTCCCTTGATTTTGAAGGTCCTCAACCCAGTGCCCATTCGGCTGGCGAACGCTGGCATGAAATCCTGGCCGCAGCCCGCCGCACGATCGAATTGCTACCCTCCGAAGAAGCTGGAAAATGTGTCATTAAACGAGATTCCGGCTTATTCACAGGCGGCGTTGACGATCTTGAAAACGCCCTGAAGAACCTGACTCTCGCCTTTCATGAAGGCCGTATCGGCGGATCCTGGCCGACCTTCAAAGACAAAGGGTCATGATTCCGCTTTGTCTCGCCAAACCCTGTTCGTCGATATAACGGCAAGGCGACCCGTTCTCGTTTAACCTGCGCAACCTGGCTTGTCTAACCCGCCTCCGCTTGCTATCTTACCCGGTCTATTGGAGGAATCCTTTGCGCTCGACCCTGACCGGCATCTTCTTTTTCATCGTGGCGGCACTGCCCTACATCGGCATGCTCGGGACCCGCGGCGACTCCGCCGCCGTGCCGCCGCCCGCCTCGGGCTCGCCGCGCCTCACCCTCCTCTCCCCACACCGGCGCGAGGTGCGCCTGGAATATTCCCGCGCCTTCCGCGCCTGGATGCAGGCCCGCCACACCCAGGATGTCGAGGTCGTCTGGCTCGACGTGGGCGGCACCTCCAAGATGCTCAAGGAGATCGAATCCCGCTACGCCGCCAACTCCAACTCCTGCGGCGTGGACCTCATGTTCGGCGGCGGCATCGACCCCTACCTGGGAGCCATCCGCCAGAACTGGCTCGTCCCCCCGGCCCCGCCGCCCGCCGCAGCCGCGGGCATTCCCGCCACCGTGGCCGGCTCGCCCGTCAGCGATCCGCGCGGGCTCTGGTACGGCGTCGCGCTGAGCGGCTTCGGCATCCTCTACAACCGCCCGCTCCTGGAGCGGCTGGGCCTGCCCGAGCCGCGGGACTGGGAGGATCTCGGCCGGCCCGAGTTCTTCTCCTGGGTCGGCTCCGGCGACCCGCGCTCCTCCGGCTCCGTGCACATGTGCTACGAAATCATCCTCCAGGCCTACGGCTACGAGGCCGGCTGGCCGCTCATCGCCCGCATCTGCGCCAATGTCCGCTCGTTCGGCGAAAGCGGCGGCACCGTGCCGCGCGAAGTGGCGTCGGGCGACATCGCCGCCGGCATGGCCATCGACCAATATGCCCAGACCGTGATCGGGGCCGTGGGCGGCGGCCGGCTGGCCTTCCTCCTCCCGCCCGCCCATACGATCATCAACCCCGACGCCATCGGCATCCTGCGCGGCGCTCCGAACGGCGAGCTGGCGCGCCAGTTCGTGGAGTTCTCGCTCTCCCCCGAGGGCCAGCGGATCCTCTTCCAGCCGGCCGGCACAAACGGCCAGCTCTCCTCCCTCTACCGCATGCCCGTGCGGCCCGAGCTCTACGCCGAGCCCGGGGCGCCCGCCGCCAATCCCTATCATATGCCCGCCGCGCTGACCTACGACAACGAGAAGGGCTCGCGCCGGTGGAATGTGTTCAACGACCTGGCGGGAGTCTGGCTGATCGACGCGCACCAAGGCCTCCGCCGCGCCTGGAAGCAGGTGATCGCCCGCGGATCACGGCCCGAGGAGGTCGCCCGCCTCTGCGCCCCGCCCCTCACCGAAGCCGAGATGACCGCGCTCACCGCCGTTTGGAAGGATCCCCGCAAACGTCAGGAAATCATGCGGGACTGGGCCCGGCAGGCCGACGCCCGCTACCAGTCGCTCGCCCAGGAGGAACCCCGCCCGTGACCCCCGCCGCCATTACCATCGAATCCCTGACCAAGAGCTTCGGCTCCGTGCGCGCCCTCGACGCCGTGTCGCTCGAGATCCAGCCCGGCGAGCTGTTCTTTCTGCTCGGCCCTTCCGGCTGCGGCAAGACGACGTTGCTGCGCATCCTGGCCGGACTTGAAAAGGCGGACTCCGGCCGCATTCTCTTCGACGGGCGCGACATCGCCACGCTGCCCCCGCACGAGCGCGGGGCCCCCATGGTCTTCCAGAACTACGCCCTCTGGCCCCATCTCTCCGTGGCCGAGAATATCGCCTTCGGCCTCGTGGAGCGGAAAGTTCCCAAATCCGAGCGGACCACCCGCGTCGAGGAGGCGCTGCGCAAAGTGGACATGGCGGGCCTCGGCAGCCGCACGCCGGGCCAGCTCTCGGGCGGCCAGCAGCAGCGCGTCGTGCTGGCGCGGGCGCTGGTGCTCAATCCGCGCCTGATCCTGCTGGACGAGCCGCTGTCCAATCTCGACGCCAAGCTGCGCCACGAAATGCGCGACGAGATCGAAGCCCTGCACGCGCGCACGGATATCACCTTCGTCTACGTCACCCACGACCAGGTGGAGGCGCTCTCGCTGGCCGACCGGATGGCCGTCATGCGCGGCGGCCGCATCCTGGGGCTGGGCGCGCCCGCGGACCTCTACCACCGCCCGCCCAACGCCTTCTGCGCGGGCTTCCTCGGCGAGGCAAACCTCTTCGAAGCCCCGCTTCCGGCCGGCGCCGCCGCGGGCGACACCGTCACCCTCCCGGGCCCGCTGGGCCCGCTCTCCGCCACGACAGCTACCTCCGTGCAGGGCGCGGTCATGGTCATGATCCGG
>CAIKKV010000247.1 GCA_903828035.1 uncultured bacterium | reverse complement strand
CCCTGTCCTCTGAGCGCCAATCCGTGACTGAGGCGACACTGGGGGCTTCTGCGTGGCGCTCCGCGACTGCGCTACTCTTTCCCGTGCGCCGTGCCCCGCTCGAACCGGGCCATAACGGAATAGGCGCAGGGCCCGACGAGCAGCGTGAAGAGTGTGGAAACGAAGACTCCGCCGATAATGGCCAGCGCCATGGGCTGGCGCGTTTCCGCGCCCGGGCCGAAGCCCAGCGCGGTAGGGAACGCTGCGGCAATCGTGGCGACGGAGGTCATGATGATCGGCCGCAGCCTGATCGGGGCTGCCGTTACAATCGCTTCATGCAGCGGCAGGCCGTCCTCACGCTTGCGGTTCGTGAACTCGACCAGCAGGATGGAGTTCTTCTTCACGATGCCCATCAGCAGGATGAGCCCGATTGCGCTGTAGAGGCTTAGCGACTGGTCGGCGACCCACAGCGTTGCCAGCGCGCCCGTGATGCTGAACGGCAGCGCCAGGAGGACCGTGAAGGGGTGGACGAAGCTGTTGAACTGGGAGGCCAGGACCATGTAGGCCACCACGATGCCGAGCACGAAGGCAAACCACAGGCCGCTGAACGAGTCGCTGAAGGTCTTTGACCCGCCTTCCAGGTTGAAGGTGTAGCCCGGCGGCAGGACCTCGCGCGCAATCCTCTCCGCTTCCTGCAGCGCCTTGGCCTGTGAGGCCCCGGCCGCGAGGTTGGCTGTCACCGAAACGGCGCGCTGGCGGTTGACGCGGCTGATGCTCTGCAGCGTCTTGACGTTCTCGAGCCGCACGACGGATCCGAGGGGGATGAGCTCTCCGTACGCGTTGCGGACGGTCAGCGCATTCACGTCGTCCCCGGTCAGCCGGGCTTCGGGCGACAGGCGTAGCCGGATGTCATACCGGCGTCCGTCGCGCGTGAACTTGCCCTGGCGGATGCCGCCCATGGCGGCGTTCACAGTCTGCCCGATCTCCTCCATGGTGACGCCGCGCGCAGCGGCGGCCTGCCGGTCCGGGATGATGCGGACCTCGGGCATGCCTGCGCGGTAGTTGGTGTCCAGGTCGACGACAAGGCCGGTCTTCTCCAGGCGGGCCATGATCTCGAGCGCGGCGCCTTCGAGCTTTCCGTAGTCCGCCCCGCGGAGGTTGAATTCCACGGGCTGGCTGCGCCGCGGCGTGAGGCCGCGCGCCGACATGTCCTGGAAGGAGAGCCGCACTCCCTTAAAGCCTGCCAAATCCTTGCGGAATTCATTCATCAGCTCCGCCTGGGTGTTCGTGCGGCTGGCTGGCTCAACCAGCGTGAGCCCCATGTTTGCCTGGTTCGGCACTCCGCCTCCGCCCCCGACCATGGTAAAGTAGCGCAGCACTTCCGGGCGCTTCTTGAAGTACGCCTCCACTTCGCGCACGCGGGTGTCCGTCAGGGCCAGGGATGAACCGACGGGCGCCCGAAGGCTGACCCCGATGTAGGACTGGTCCTGTGACGGCACGAACTCCTGGCGCAGCCGCGTCCCCAGCCAGAGCGATGCCGCAAAAATGAGCAGGGCGCCAGCCAGGACGCCCCAGCGCCATCTCAGGGCCACGGGCAGGACCCGGCCATAGATGGCGGCCAGCCTTCCGAACACCGCGCCCGCCCGCCGCTCCAGCCAGCCGGGCTGTTCGCGGCGGGCCATCATTTTTGAAAGCCGCATCGGCGTAAGCGTCACGGCCTCCAGCAGCGACAGGGCGACCGCGGCCGTCATGGTCACGCCGAACTGAAAGAAGAACCGGCCGATCACGCCTTCCATGAAAGCCACGGGCAGAAAGATCGCGATGACGGCGGCCGTCGTGGCCACGGCGGCAAAGATGATCTCCCTCGCCCCGTCACGAGCCGCGTCCATGCGCGTCTTGCCCATTTCAAAGTGGCGGACAATATTTTCCAGCACCATGATGGCGTCGTCCACGACGATGCCAATCGCCAGCGCCAGGCCCAGGAGGGTGAAGGTATTCAGGGTGAACCCTGAGAAATAGAGGATCGTGAAGGTCCCGACGATAGAGGTCGGTATGGCCAGGACGATGTTGACTCCTGAGCTCCAGGTGCCGAGGAAGAGGAAGCAGATCAGGGCCGTCAGGATGCCGGCGGTCAGGAGCTCGTGTTCCGTGGCCTTGACAGCTTGCTCCACGGCGCGGGTGAAGTCGACGTTCATCTGCAGCTTCATGCCCTTGGGCAGCGACTTCTGGATTTCCACCATGCGCGCCCTGACGCGTCGCCCCACCTCCACCTCATTGGCCCCGCGCTGCTTGCTGATGCCGATGATCAGCCCCGGCTCGCCGCTGAGCCGCACGAGGCGGCGCACGTCGCTGAGGCCGTCCTCGATCCGGGCGACGTCCCTCAGGCGTATGGTGGCGTCGTAGATCGGCTGGCCGCCCCGGTGCGTGATGGGAATGTTGGCGACCTCCTCCGACGAGAGCCCTTCCCCCATGGTCCGCAGGTTCATCTCTTGGCGGGGATTTTCAAGATACCCGGCGGCAAGCTCGGAGTGCTCCTGTTCGATCGCCTGCTTCAGGTCGAGAATGGTCAGTTCGAAATCGCGGAGTTTGCCGTTGTCCACCCAGAGGCGCAGGTTGCGATCGCCGAACCCGAAGAGCTCGACGGCGCCGACGCCGGGAATCACCTGCAGCTGGTCGAGGAGGAACGTGTCGATGTAGTCCACCAGCTCGCGCGGCGATTGGGTGCCGGACACCCCGATCCGCAGCACGGGCTCGCCCT
>CAIKKV010000246.1 GCA_903828035.1 uncultured bacterium | reverse complement strand
GCGATCTTGCCCATGCCCAGGATGAAGTCCGTGTCCACCGACGTCCCGAACTCGGGCGCAGGCTCGATCAGGTCTCCCCCGATGTCCAGTACCTCGGACACCTCGTCCACGATCGTGCCCATCGTCACCGTCTCGCCCTGCCGCTTGACCTGCACAACGATCACGCACGTCTTGTCCGTGGTCTCAAGGGCCGGCATGCCGAACTTCAGGCGCAGCTCCACCACCGGGATTACCTTCCCGCGCAGGTTGATCACGCCCCGCACGAACTCCGGCGTGCGCGGCACCCGCGTAATGTCCACCATCTTCATGATCTCCTGCACCTTCAGGATCTCGAGCCCGTACTCCTCCACCCCAAGCTTGAAGGTAAGATACTTCCCCGCCTTGGCCTGCGCGACGGCGCCCTGCTCGCTATTGCCAGTTTGTGTTGTCATGCTTCACTCCTCCTTGCCCGGAATCTAACTACGAAATACGCAAAACACACGAAAGGGGAATTGGCTTCCTGCGACTCCCATTTCCGCGTCTTTCGCGTATTTCGTAGTTGGGTCTTCTCTTTCAAGCTAGAACGTTTTGAGATCTTCCTCGTCCAGGGGAATGACATCCTCGGGCTTGGTTGGCCGTGAGCCGGGCTTCGCCGCCTTGGCGTGGTTTGCCGCCAGCTTGGCGGGCTGCTGCGCCGCCTTCTTCGCCGGGGCCGCCGCGCCCAGATGCGCCTTGACCCTCCCGGCCGTCACCTGACGGCCGACCGACGACGACTGGCTTCCCGTTCCCGCGCCGCCGACGATGCTGCGCAGCTCTTCCACCATCGTGTTGAGCTCTTCCGCCTGCGAAGAGAGCTCCTCCGACGCGCTCGCGCTCTCCTCGGCGTTGGCCGCGTTCTGCTGCACAACCTTGTCCATCTCCGATACGGCCGTGTTCACCTGGTCAATGCCCTGGCTCTGCTCCTTCGAGGCGGCCGCGATCTCCGCGATCAGCGTGGCCACCTTCCCGGCGTTGTCCTTGATCTCCCCTAGGTTCTTCGCCACCTCCGTGGTCACCGCAACGCCCGCGTCGGCGTTCTTCTGCGAGCCCTCGATCAGGTCCGCGGTCGTCTTCGCCGCTTCCGCGCTCCGGCGCGCCAGGTTGCGCACTTCCTCGGCCACGACCGCGAAGCCCTTGCCCGCCTCGCCCGCCCGCGCCGCTTCCACCGCCGCGTTGAGCGCCAGCAGGTTGGTCTGGAACGCGATCTCGTCGATGGTCTTGATGATCTTGGCCGTCTCCGACGCCGAGGTCTTGATCTTGTCGATCGCATCGGTCATGCGCTTCATCGACTCCACGCCCGTCCCCGCCAGCGCGCTCGCCTGCTGCGCCGTCCCGTTGGCCTGGTTGGCGTTGTCCGCGTTCTGCTTGGTCATCGAGGCCATCTCCTCCAGCGAGGACGAGGTCTCTTCCAGGCTCGAGGCCTGCTCGCTCGCGCCTTCCGCCAGCTGCTGGCTCGCGCTGGACACCTGGCCCGAGGCCGAGGTGACCTGCTCCGCCCCGCTCGAAAGCCCCGTGATGACGCGGTTGATCGGCCCGACAATGGAGCGGGTGATGAAGATCGCCAGAAGGATGCCGACCACAAGCGCCACGCAAAGCCCCGCGATCATCGTCGTCGAGGCAGTGGCCAGGGAGGAAGCCGCCTTCTCGCTGGACTTGCTTGTGTCATCCATGCCCGCCAG
>CAIKKV010000245.1 GCA_903828035.1 uncultured bacterium | reverse complement strand
TGGGGCGTGGATCACGACGCGGCCGAGGCCCCGAAGCAGATGGCCCAGCTGAAGGCGGGGGCGGCGGAAATCCGGCTGGTCACCGTGAAAAACCCGGCGCCGGCCGGCCGGCGGTTCATCGATTTCGTGGTGCTCACGACCGAGCCCGGCGACACCTACGAGGGGTTCAAGCCCAACGCGGTGGGCTCGCCCTTTACGGTGGAGTCGCTCGCCCAGTCCAAGGTTTTCATCCGGTTCAAAAACAGCTCCGCCGCGCCGGCGAAGCTGAATCTCAACGCGCCGACCGGCCACTACCAGCCGAACTACGGCGGGCGCAAGACGACGATGCCGGAGGCGGAGGTGGCGCCGGGCCAGTGGAGTCCCTGGTTCAACATTGGCCCGTTCTGCCGGCTCGTGCACGACGAAGGCATCGTGGCGGATCTTCCGGGCGCCACGGGGCCCCTCGAGATCCAGGCGGCGCGCGACGCGGCCGGGAAGGAGCCGGCCGGCGCGGTCAAGATCGCCAGCGGCGAGGCCTTCGTGGTGCCGGTGGATTTCATGTGGAACAAGGCCCACTCGATTTTCGCCTCCCAGGACCGGGCGAAGGAAATCGTCCAGCTCTGCAAAAAGGAATGGCGCACCCGCAACGGCGGCAAAAAGCCCCAGAGCATCCTGTACTTTGGCTCTTTTGTGGGCAGCGAACAAATCCCCTGGGTGGCCGAGCTGAAGGACGCCGTGGGGTACAACACGCAGCTGCCGGACTCGTATGCGCACGCGCCCGTGGACGGCTATCACCAGCATTGCCATAATGCGGCCGAGCTGACGGCCTATGCCGCCAAGCTGACCCCGGAGCAGAAGAAGGCGTTCAAGGTCGTGAGCTTTGGCGACGAGATTTCGCTGGGCGAGATCAACTACGCCGATCCGGCCAGGCAGGCCCAGTTCGCAGCCTGGCTGAAGAGCCGCGGCGTGACGGCGGCCGACCTGGGCGGGATGAAGCCCGAGGACGCCAAGCTCGCGGACCGCAAGGCGAATGCCCGGGTCGGGTGGTATGCCCAGACCTTCAACGAGGAGACGCAGTTTGCGCGGTTTCGGGATCTGACCGCCCTGGCCAAGCAGCTGCTCGGGCCGCAGGTGGAGACGGGCGCCAACTATTCGCCCCACCCGATGCCGATGTACTACGGGGCCATCTACCAGTGGATCGACATTTTCCGGTTCAACGGCATGACGATGTACTGGGCCGAGGATTATGTGTTCAGCGTGCCGATGGTGCCGCAGATCGTTTCGTGGATGCTCGCCACCGTCCGCTGCGCGACCAAGTACAACAAGCAGAAGGTGCATTTCTATGTGATGCCGCACGCGCCGGCCCAGCGGGCCGACTACCTGCGCCGGAGCATGATTTACGCGCCCGGCGCCGGGGCCCATCACATCGACAGCTTCTGGGTGGCCCCGCCCGAGCGGTTCACCGAAAACTTCATCGGCTGGAACTACCTCGACTCCTACAAGGCCGTGCATGAAGCCATCTACGACACCGCCGAAGCCGAGGCGCTGCTGGCCGGCGGGACGGTGCGGCCCGGCCGTGTGGCCGTGCTGCTCAGCAAGGCCACCGACCATAACGAGCGCCTGACGATCGTGGAGAAGGCCAAGGACCAGATCATGGCGCAGTGCAAGAACGCGGATGCGAAGACGCAGCAGATCATCGACCGCGTGGACGCCGAGATGCTGTACCTGGCGCTGCTGCACAGCCAGCACCGGGTCGACCTGATCACCGAGGACGATATCGCCAAGGACGGCATCCTCAAGAACTACGACGTGCTGTATGTGGCCGGCGAGTGGATCGACCACCGGCTGCCGCCCCTGCTGGAAGGCTGGATCAAGGACGGCGGCGTGCTGTACGCGACGGCCGGCTGCGGCGTGCGCAACGAGTTCAACGAGCCCGATCCCTCCTTCCTGAAGCTGCTGGGCCTGAAGTCGGCCGAGGCGGTCAAGGACCTGGCCGTCATCCGCCCGCTGATCGAGCTTCCGGTGGCCGTTCCGATCGGCACGATCACGATGGACGGGGCGCCCATCCAGGCCATTGGCATGAAGCAGACCCTGGTGCCGGACGGCGCCAAGGTGCTGGGCACCTGGGAGGACGGCAAGGCGGCCGTGACGGAGCGGACGCTGGGCAAGGGCAAGGCCTACGCCGTCGGCACCCTGGCCGGCTGCACGTACATGAAGACGGGCATTCCCGTGCAGCCGTTCGCGCGCGGGGGCAACCGCTCGCCGGTGGTGACCGCCGGGTTCGATCCCGCGGCCACGAAACTGGTGCGCCTGGGCGTGGACGCGAAGCCGGTCGCCGAGCAGGCGGTCTGCTCCAATCCGCTGGTCGAAGCCGTGGTCATGGACAACGCCAAGGGAACGGTCGTGACGCTGGTGAATTGGACCCAGCAGCCCATCGCCGGGCTGCAGGTGCAGGTGCGCATGCCGGCCAAGCCCTCGAAGGTCCGCGCGGTCCAGGCCGGCAAGGATCTGCCGGCCGAATACAAGGACGGCATCCTCACTGTGACCACCGATTTGGAATGGGCGGATTACCTTCTCCTCTTCAAATAAGGGAGACCCATGAAACGCGTCCCTGTTTTGACAGCGGCCCAGGCCGTGGCCCTGATCCCGGATGGCGCCACGGTCGGCGTTGACGGATTCGTCGGGTGCGCGCATCCCGAGGAGCTGACCCTCGCGCTGGAGGAGCGCTTTGCCCGCGAGGGCGCCCCGCGCAACCTCACACTCGTCTACGCCGCCGGGCAGGGGGACGGCAAGTCGCGCGGCCTGAATCATCTGGCCGCCGAAGGGATGCTGAAGCGCATTATCGGCGGGTACTGGAACCTGGCGCCCAAGCTGGGCCAGCTCGCGCGGGAAGGGAAGGTGGAGGCCTACAACTTCCCGCAGGGCGTGATCAGCCACCTGTTCCGTGAAATTGCCGGCGGCAAGCCCGGCGTCATCACACACATCGGCCTCGGCACCTTCGTCGATCCCCGCAACGGCGGGGGGCGGCTGAACGACCGCACCACGGAGGAGCTGGTCGAGGTGGTGACGCTTTCCGGCCGCGAGTGGCTTTTCTACAAGGCCTTTCCCATCCACGTGGCCCTGCTGCGCGGCACGGCGGGCGACTCCTACGGCAACATCTCGCTCGACGACGAGGTGACCACGGCGGAGGTGCTCTCGCTGGCGCAGGCCGCCCGCAATTCGGGCGGCAAGGTGATCGTGCAGGTGGCCCGCCTGGTGGATGATTTTTCGCGCAAGGCGAAGGAGATCGACATCCCCGGCATCTTCGTTGACGCGATGGTGGTGGGCCGCCCCGAAAACCACATGCAGACCTACGGGGAGGCCTTCAACCCCGTCTACATCACCCAGGGCGACACCCACAAGGCCGCGCTGGCCGCGATGGAGCCGGGGCCCCGGAAAACGATCTGCAGCCGCGCGTTCCTGGAGTGCGCGGCCGGGAACGTCATCAACCTGGGCATCGGCATGCCGGAGGGGATCGCCCAGATCGCCAAGGAGCGCGGCCGCCTTCACGACCTGGTCTTCACGGTGGAGGCCGGCGCGGTGGGCGGCCTGCCCGCCTCGGGCCTGAGCTTCGGGGCCAGCGTCCATCCCATGGCCATTATCGGCCAGCCGTACATGTTCGATTTCTACGACGGCGGCGGCCTCGATGTCGCCTTCCTCGGCATGGCGGAGTGCGATGTGGCCGGCAACGTCAACGTGAGCAAGTTCGCCGGGCGCGTCTCCGGCGTGGGCGGCTTCATGAACATCACGCAGCCGGCCAAGCAGTGCGTCTTCCTCGGCACGTTCACCGCCGGCGGCCTGGAGACGGCCTTCGCGGACGGCCAGCTGCGGATCGTCACGGAGGGGAAAGCGCGCAAGTTCACGAGGCAGGTGGAGCATGTGACCTTCAGCGGGCGCTACGCCCAGCAGATGGGCAAGCGGGTGCTGTACCTGACCGAGCGGGCCGTCTTCCGCCTGACCGCGGCGGGCCTTGAGCTGATCGAGATCGCGCCGGGCATCGACCTGGAGCGCGACATCCTGGCCAACATGGATTTCAAGCCGGCCATTTCGCCGGAGCTGCGCCTCATGCCTGTTTCCTGTTTCGTATAAGGAGAAACTTCGTCATGCGTACCGTCATCATTCAGGGAGCCGTTCGCACCCCTATCGGCGATATCGGGGGAGCCCTCGCCAAGGTTTCGGCCGTGAAGCTGGGCGTGGCCGCCTCCGCGGAAAGCCTCCGGCGCGCGGGGCTGGCGGCCGACCAGGTGGATGAGGCCATATTCGGGAACGTGCTGCAGGCGGGGCAGGGCCAGAATCCGGCCCGCCAGGTCGCCCTGGGCGTCGGCGTTCCCGAGTCCGTGCCGGCGTTCACCGTCAACATGGTGTGCGGCTCGGGCTTGAAGGCCATCGACCTGGCCTGGCAGCGCATCCTCCTGGGCCGCGCCGGGGCCGTGCTGGCCGGCGGCATCGAGAGCATGAGCCAGGCGCCCTACCTGTTGCCGGCCCTTCGCGAGGGCGCGCGGCTCGGGAATGCCGTTGCCGTCGATTCGGTGGTGCACGACGGGCTGACCGATGTCTTCGGCCAGGTGCACATGGGCGTGACGGCGGAGACGATCGCGAGGGAATACGGCGTGACGCGCGAAGCGCAGGACCGGTTCGCTCTGGACAGCCAGCTCAAGTATGGCGCGGCGCAGAAGGCCGGCCGGTTTGCCGACGAGATCGTGCCGGTCACCCTCAAGGACCGGAAAGGCGATGTTGTCGTGGCGGCCGACGAGCATCCCCGCCCGCAGACGACCTTCGAGAAATTGGCGGCGTTGCGCTCCGCGTTCCAAGCCAACGGCACGGTGACGGCCGGCAATGCGTCGGGCATCAACGACGGCGGAGCGGCGATGCTGGTGCTGGCGGAGGACAGCCCGCTGGTTTCCGCGTCCGCCCTTTCCGTGCGCATCCGCGATATCGTGTCCGTCGGATGCGCGCCGGCCACGATGGGCATGGGGCCGGTGGGCGCGGTGCGGAAGCTGCTGGCCGCCAACAAGCTGACCGAGGCGGATATCGATCTGTGGGAGCTGAACGAGGCGTTCGCGGCGCAGTCGCTGGCCGTGATGCGCGAGCTGGGCCTGGACCAGGGACGGGTGAACGTCAACGGCGGAGCGATCGCCCTGGGCCATCCCATCGGCGCCAGCGGCGCGCGGATCGTGGTGACGCTGATCCACCAGATGAAGCGGCAGTCGGCGGCGCTGGGCGTGGCGTCGCTGTGCATCGGCGGCGGCATGGGAATCGCCATTCTTTTGGAAAACCGGTAGAGGCGGAGAACGAATATGGACATCAGGAGCGTCGGAGTGATCGGGGCCGGAGTCATGGGCGGCGGCATTGCGCAGCTTTTCGCCGAGAAGGGCCTGCGGGTGATGCTGTGGGATGGAAACGCGGAGGCCCTGGCCAAGGGGCAGGAGGCCATCCGGGAGCGGCTTCGGAAAAGCGTGGAGAAGGGGGCTTTGACGGAGGCGCGCGCCGGGGAAATCCAGGCGAATCTGGGGACGGCCGGGAAGCTGGACGATTTCGCCTCCGCCGACCTGCTGATCGAGGCGATCGTGGAAAATGTGGACGTCAAGCGCGGGCTGCTGGGCCAGCTGGAAGCGGCCGTGAGGCCTGAAGCGATAATAGGGACAAATACGAGCTCCCTGAGCGTGAACGCGCTGGCGGCGCCGCTGAAACACCCGGGCCGTTTTCTCGGCATTCATTTTTTCAACCCGGCCACCAAGCTCGAGCTGGTGGAGGTGATTCCGGGGACAAAAACAGAGCCGGCGGTGACGGAGGCGGTGCGCCAGTTCCTGAAGGCGTGCGGGAAGTCGCCGGTCACGGTCAAGGACTCCTCCGGGTTCATCGTGAACCGGCTGCTGCTGCTGATGATCAACGAGGCGGCGCGGATGGTCGACCAGGGCGTGGCGAGCGCGGAGGATATCGACACGGCCATGCGGCTGGGCGCGCTGCATCCCGCCGGGCCGCTGGCCGTGGCGGATCTCATCGGCCTCGACACCTGCGAGAAAATCCTGGAAATCCTCAGCCGGGATTTGAAAGGCAGCGCCTACGCGCCCGCGGAGGGCATCACCGCCCGCGTGAAGGCCGGCCGGCTGGGCCGCAAAAGCGGGAAGGGCTTCTTCGGGAAATAAGGATTTTAATCATTGTCCGTCATCCCGAGCGTAGTCGAGGGATCTCATCTTGGACTCTAACTTTCGGAGATCCCTCGACTCCGTCCCGAAACGGGACTCCTCTCGGGATGACAGAAAACGAACAATAACCCGTAAAGGGCTAACAAATATGCATCATTCATTCGTCGGGCTCCTTTCGATCGCGGGTTTGCTGTCCATGACAAAGATAGCGATCGCCGCGGATAGTGTGCCGGTGGAGAGGACGTGGACGGTGGACGGCCTTGTCCGGGAGGCGCTGGTCTATGTGCCGGCGAACGCCACCTCGACCAACACGCCGGTGGTGTTCGTGTTCCATGGCCACGGCGGCAACCGCCAGGCGATGGCGAAGGCGATGGATATTCAGCGCCTGTGGCCGGAGGCCCTGGTGGTCTACATGCAGGGGGTGCCCTCTCCGGGCAACCTGCAGGATTTCGAGGGGCTGAAAAATGGCTGGGAGAACAAGCCAGGCGATTTCGGGGACAGGGATTTCAAGTTTTTCGACCAGGTGCTGGCCACGCTGAAGGCGGAGTACAAGGTGGAGGACAAGCGGGTCTATGCCACCGGCCATTCGCACGGGGGCTTTTTCACCTATCTGCTCTGGTCGCAGCGGGGAGACCGGCTGGCGGCGGTGGCGCCGTGCGCGGCCTTTTTTAAGCCGACCGGCGTTCCGTCGCTGCCCAGGCCGGTGCTCCACATGGGCGGAGTGCACGATAACACCGTGAAGTGGGAGTGGCAGCAGGAGGCGATTGCGGCGGACAGGAAGCTGAACGGCTGCGGAGACGAGGGGGCGGCGTGGGCGTCCACCGGCACGCTGACCGGCGTCCAGTATGCCTGCAGCAAGGGCGCGCCGGTGGTGATGCTAACCCATCCCGGCGGCCACGAAATGCCCGCCGGAGCGCCGGCCTTGATCGTCCGCTTCTTCAAGGAGCATTGACCGTCTTTCAGGCGTCGCGTCGCTCCGCCCTCCGAATGATTCGCTCAACGTTTCGGAGGTGTCCCTTTTTCCGGAGGGGCGAGCGCTGCGAGCCCTTCTTCCGCATCCCCATTTCATGAGGCGTCGCGGCGCTCCGCCCTCCACGGCTTCGCGCTGGACTCTTTTCATAATTCCGGCTTACCGCACCAGGAGCCAGTGCAGGGTTTCGTTTTTGGCGGGGGGCGTGTCGAAGGTCACGGTAAAGCCGGCCTCCGTCTGCTCCGTGATGGCCTGGCGCGTGAGCCAGCTGGTCTGGACGAAGACGGCGTAGGCGGCGTCCGCCTCCGGTTTCGGGAACATCACGGCCAGCGACTTGTCGCCCGCCTTGACGGCCAGGGCGATGCCGCGCAGGTTGGCCGCCTTCGTGGCCGTGCCCGACAGCCCGCTGACGCCGACGAGCCCGCCCGGCACGCGGAGGCCCGCGCCGTCAAAGGTCATGGTGCCGTCGGCCGGCGAAACGGTCAGGGTCGCCTCTTTCCGGTTTTCGCCGTAGACCCACTTGATGGGCTGGGCGCGGCCGTTCGGCTGGGCGAAGAAGAGGGCCGAGTTGGCGGTGTCGGCCGCGAAGACGATGCCGTTGTTGCACGCCGCGTTGAAGACGATCAGGTTGTCCCACGGCGGATTGGCGTCCACCGCGGTCGCGACATCCTTCTCCAGGCTGCCGCTGCCCCCGGCCACGGCCAGCACCGCGTGGCGCATGATCCCGTGGTTGGCGACGTCGAACACGGGCGCCGGGAAGACGCCGGGAACCGCGTCCCACAGCCAGGAGCGGAACGGCGTGGGCTTGAAGGGATCGGGGCCGATCGCCTGCTCGATGGGATCGTCGGCCGCGAAATCGACGGGCGTTCCCGTAAAGGGGGCAGGCGCGAGGCGGAGGATCTTTTTCGAGCCGCCCACGTTGACCTGGGGTGACTCGACGCCGTCGGACACGTCATACACGTTGACGCCGGGCGCCACGATGTAGCACAGGTTGGTCACGTGCCCGTCGGAGCTGTAGTTCTCCGGCCGGTAGAGCGTGGGGGAGCCGGCGGATTTGGCGCCCCACCAGTGGCGGACGATCTTCATGTCCCGGGTGCCGTCGGGATTCACGGTGACGCTGTCGATCAGGTACCAGCGGCGGATCTTCCCCACGGCCTTGCGGCCTCCCACATATTCGCCGGGCTCGTCCACGGCGAAGTAGCGGCCCGCCGCCTCGGGACCCACGGAGGAGTTGGCGGAAAAGCGGATCAGGCCGCCGATTTTGAGCGAGGGGATGTCGAGGCTGTTCTTCCCGATGGTCGTGGGGTACGTCTTTCCCTGGAAGACGGGATCGGCGTCCCGATCCAGGGGGCTGCCGGTCCAGGAGGCCGGCCGGACGATCTGCACATATCCGTTGGTGATCCACTTGGCCGGGTTGAGGTTGATGAGCGGCCGGCCCGAGCCGAGCGTATCGGCCTTGGTCGCGCCCTTGTATGTCAGCTCCGCCGTGGCGGGGTTCCAGGAGGCGACCTTGCCGCGGAAGGCGTTGATCTCGCTGTTCACGAAGGCCGCATAGAGGACGCCGTTTTCGTCGCCGGCCGTGGAGTGGACGTCGCCCATGTAGAAGAAGCGGGCGTCGAAAAGGTAGTTGTCGCCCTGGGAGTAATTGTGCCGCCAGAGCATGAAGTCGAAGGTCTGGTTTTCGTTGTGGGAAAAGGTCTCCATTCTCATGACATTCACGTGGTTCTTGTTGTGGATGAGCGCGCCCTTGGGAACGTCGAGGTCCGCGTCGGCGACAAAGTACCACATTTTCTTTTCGGTATCGTAGCCGAGCGACTGCACGTACAGCCGCTGGATGCCGGAGTAGTCGCCGGTATTCATGAAGGCGCCGGGAAACAGGCCGCGGATGGTGGGGACATAGAACCGCCGGGCCTTGCCCGCCTTGACGGCCTCCTGCAGCCAGTCGCGATAGCTGTTGGAGCCGTTCAGCACCGTATTTTTGAGGCTGACCAGGGGCTGGTAGCCCCAGTGCGGCAGGCTCTG
>CAIKKV010000244.1 GCA_903828035.1 uncultured bacterium | reverse complement strand
GTCGCCATCTTGAATAGATTTCCTCCTCACTATCAACGACTTACGAACGCGCTCAAACGACTGTTTGTCGCCATTTTGTCACCAAATCAATTGGTTTTCAATCATCAGTCTGCTGATTCGTGCTGGAACCTGCCTGACTTGGCCAGTGGCAGGATCGGGCGAAGTCCGGCAAACTCAAGCCAACGCCCCCCATGAGCAAAATCCCTGCCGGTTTAAACCGTTTTCCCACGGTTTCGCGCCGTGGAAAGGGCGGCTGATCCCAAAACGGGAGCAGATCCGCCGCTGTACGGTAGCTTCATCCCGACCCGAGCAGGCGGGCCAGTGCACGCCCTGATTCGGGATCAAACCAAACCACAACGACAAACAACAAAATACATCGTGAAAACAATTGAAGCACTCACCATCGTGGCCTCACTCGGCCTTATCAGCGGTTCATCCGCCTTCGCCCAAGGCCCCCCCGGCGGCAAACCGAACAAGCAACCTGACTTCGAGGAAGTCGCTTTCAAGCAACTGTCCGAAGGCTATACGAGCATCGTTCCGTTCGACAAAAACAAGGATGGCAAACTCAATGATGCCGAGTTGAAAGCCATCGCCGATGCATGGGAGAACGGTTCTCTGAAATTGCCGCTCCCGCCCATGCCACCTCCGCCGCCGAAGGACAGGTCCGGCGCAGAAGACGGGCCGCCTCCGGAAATGATGCCGCCAAAGGAGGTGGTCCTCCCCGTCCTTGCCAGCTTGTATGAGGCAGTGGCCGCGCTTGACGCGGACAAGAACGGCGCCTTGGATGCCAACGAACAGGGCGCGCTCAAGAAAGCGTTCAAGGATGGGAAACTGCCGCTTCCCCCTCAGTTCGGCGGCCCTCCCATGGGAGAACGTCCTCCGGGACCCGGCGGCCCGCGCCCCTGAGCATGACGCAACGAGTTCCCGACAAATGAAACGCCGCCGGGCGGAAACCTCCGGCGGCATTCTTTGCCTTCCCATCTCCATCATGGCCTGCCATACTTGTCCGCAGTGACACACTCGGAAAGCAAACCGTCGCCGCAGGACTGGCTGAAACCCACGCTTGTCGTGCTGGTCGTGGTTGTTGGATTGGGTGCCGTTCTAGCCGCGCAGTTGAGCCTGACGGGCTACCTGAGCATGGCGGAGGCTTTCGGAATCACGCTGCCACTGTGGCTGCCGTGGGTGATCTTCGCGCCCGTGACCGTATGGCTGGCGTTCCGTTTTCCACTGGAACGACGGTGTTTGAAAACCAGCGTGGCGGTGCATTTGTTTGCCTGCGCTCTGGTGGTCGCAGGCAGCCAGATGGCGATGCGCCATTTCATGGCACGCCCCGGTTCAGGAGGGACTTTAACCCGGACGATGCCACCACCGGAGAGAACCGGGCATCCTCCGCTCGACTTGCCGCGTGGTAGGAAACCGGGCGGCCTCGGCCCCCCTGGCGCACCGGCCTTTGCACGAGTGGTCGTTGACGCGCTCATTTACGGCATCCTGCTCAGCCTCTGCCAGACCGTGGCGTGGTCACGGCGGGCGCGCGACCGCGAGCTGCGCGCGGTCACGGCGGAAGGGGCCCTCGCCCAAGCACGGCTTTCCGCCCTGCGCATGCAGCTCAATCCTCATTTCCTATTCAATTCGCTCAACGGCATTGCCACCCTCGTCCACACCGACCCGCAGGCGGCCGACGACATGATCGGAAATCTCAGCGAGCTTCTCCGTCTCTCGTTGGACACCAGCGCG
>CAIKKV010000243.1 GCA_903828035.1 uncultured bacterium | reverse complement strand
TTTTCCTGGCGGGAAATGGCCAGCCAGCTGCCGTCCGGCAGCCGGTTGACCGCGCTTTCGGTGAGCCTGGACTCCGGCGGCTGGAAGAAATTACCGAGAACGGTGAAGCGGGTCCGCTCGTCGTTGAGCGAGGCCCAGGCCGCCTGTCCGATGGGATAATTATTCAGGACCGCAAACGCCCGGCCGTCAAACGCCTTGAAGCCATCGACCATATACAAGCCGTACGGGAGTTGCTTCCCGGTGAAGCCCCGGGCCGCGGCCTGCCGATAAAAATGGCGCGGCTGCAGGGGAAAGACTCCCTCGGCGGTTTCGATTTCAGCCCGGTAAATGCGCTCCGTGAACGCCTGGCCCGACAAATCGTAATCGAGATACCACATCTGCGACTCACGCACAGCGGGATTTTCGCTGGCGAAAAAACAACGCAGGGCGTGATCGTCCTTCCGGATCAAGCGCGGCACAAAACAGGCGCCTTCGGGCAGGCGTTCATTTTCATACGCCTTTCCGGAGGCGGCAAAAGTCACGGGCGGCTCGATCCGCCCGCTCGCGAGATTCACGCGAGAAAGGGCGTTGTAGACACACGGCCAGTGCGCGTCTTCCCCCGGCTGAATGTCGTTGGCCATGTAGACGATATAGGCGTTTCCGCCGACGATCAGAAAGTCGGAATCATGGGCGCCCTTGACGGCCGGGCCGCAGACGTTAACCAGTCTCTCCAACACGCGGTCACCCGCCTGCGTGGGATCCCAGTTGGATGGCAGCAGGGATTTCGATATCATGGCCGATAGCCTACAGGCAATCGGCTTTCCCATCCATCCCGGATTGTGCCTGCTCATCAAATATTGATATCTTGTTATCCTTGACCCCTGCCGGCATCTCCCGAATACTATCGCGCTTAATCAGGAGATGGCCATGACCACCGAAAAAGTCAAAATGCCCGACTGCGGCCTGTTTCTGGGATCGGGGATCTACGATCACAACGCCCGGCTGGTCGGATCCGGCAAGGCGTTCACGTACTGGTCGCCGGACTACCCCTCGGCCAGGGAATCCGTCAACCTGATCGTCTCGGCCAACCAGGGCAACACGGCCCAGATCTGGCAGAATAACCAGCTCATGCTGGAGCTGGCCGAATCCGCCAGGGCCCAGGGCCTGTACATCACCTTCCTGTACTCCAACGCCGAGCCCGAAATTTCAGCCAAGCTCAAGTCCTTCGGCGACCAGTACCTCGGCTACGACTTCGGCGAGCGCTACACCTTCGGCATCTATGACCAGGATCTTCCGGCTGGGAAGACGCTGAAGGACGTCACCCTCAAGGACATGGCCGACGGCCTGATGGCCAAGATCGCCGCCCACGTGGACGAGCGGCACAAGGCCGGCTGGGGCCGGGTCATGGCCACGAGCAGCAACTTCCATATCGACTACGAAATCGCGGCCGGGGCGGAAGTTCCCGTGCCCGAGGATTTCGCCTTCCGCCACCTGCTGGTCGCCTCCGCCCTCTCGCGGGGCCTTTACCGGCAATACGACCTTCCGCTCTGGGGCTCCCACCTCGCCCACGAATGGTATTCCTTCCTGCCGCAGGCCAACCCGCTCAAGTTCCCGCTCTTCAAGGCCTCCCTTTACCTCAAATACCTGAGCGGCGCGAAGCTGATCATCAACGAGAGCGGCAACTGGGCGCTCCAGTCCTCCCTCTGCCCCGACTCCCCCATGCACACCATGCCCCGGGTCGACGGGAATCCGCCGAGCCTCCGCTACACGGGCAAGGAATACGTCGACGCGCATATCGACGAGGCGCGCAAGCTTTTCTGCAACATCGACTACCGGTCCCCCACCGCCGCCAAGTACCGCAAGGAAATCTCCGACTTCTACGACTTCGTCAAGGCGAACCCGGCTCCGGCCGGGCAGCCCGAGTCGCCGATGGCCATCGCCAAGGGCAACTACGACCTGGGCTCCGGCGAGTTCGGGGTCAGCTATGCCATTGCCGGAGCCTTCAAGGTGGCGCAGGAATGTCCCGGCTGGTACCAGGGCGCCCCCGAGCAGGGCTGGGAAATCATCAAGTCGGTCTTCTATCCCCGCCCGCCCGTCCTGGCGCCCAACAAGAACCACTACCTGTCGGGCTCTCCGCATGGCATGGTGGACATCGTCAGCTTCGCGGCCGACCAGCTGGAGGCGGACTTCCTCAAGGCGAACTACAAGGCGCTGATCTTCTCCGGCTGGAACACCTGCTCCGCCAAGCAGTACCGGGTGCTGGTCGATTACGTCAAGGCCGGCGGCAAGCTGTGCCTGGCCATTCCGCACCTGTCCACCAACATGACCCGCCACTACCACGACTACCGGCTGGACGAGCTGGTCAACGGGGGCGACTTCACCGAGCTGTGCGGGCTGAAGGTCACCGGCCGGGGCGACCGCTTCTACTGGGCCACCGGGCCCGAGCTGACGCCCAACGCGCTGGGGCTGAAGGTGCCCCGCCGGTATGGCATCATGGGCGCCGAGCTGGGGCGGCTCGAAATCGCCGACCCCTCCGCCGTCGAGGTGCTGGCGGCGGACGACGAGGAGTTCCGCCCCTTCATCCTGCGCTGCAAATCCGGCAAGGGCGAAGTCTTCTTCATCAATTCCTGGTCCTATCCCGGGGCGCTCAACGCCGACGACGGGCCCGGAAGCACGGTCGACTCCAAGGGGCTGATGGGGCTTCTTTACGGCTATATCGCGAAGATCTCGCGGGGCCATGTCTGGATCACCGGACCGGACCACGTCAACCCCGACGCCGACTGCGAGCACATCCTCTACTCGTACTTCCCGGACGCGGGCAAGATCTGCCTGCAGAACATTGACTTCCGGAATCCGCGCCGCTGCATCCTGCACCAGTTCGGCGACGTGGACCCGGTCGAGCTCGCGCCGGCCGAGTTCCGGATCCTGGACACGGTCGTCCTGAAGCCCGGCGAAAAGATCAACCGCGAGTAACCGGACGCGGGCCGCCGGGGGCGGCTACTGCTGCCAGGCCGAGATGATCACGTAATCGGTCGTATTGGTGTTCGTGAGCGCGACATTCGGGATCGACGGCGGGATTCCGCTCATGGCGATCACCAAATCCGAGCCGCCGCCCTTGCTGATGTTGCCGGCGGCCACGATGCTGCCGTTCAGCAAGCCGCCGCCTGTCCAATCCACGGAGCCGCCGCGGGCATACACCAACCCGGCCAGCGTGGGCGTGCTG
>CAIKKV010000242.1 GCA_903828035.1 uncultured bacterium | reverse complement strand
GCCCGAGGCGTCGATATCGAGGCGACCCGTGGTGGAAAAAATGATGATTTTCAGTGGGAGTAATCGCCCCTTTTCATCTTCCCTCCTCTTCCTCCCCCTCCTGCTAAGCGCAACCGCTGCCCTGGCCGGCGCCTCCTCCCATGCCCACCCCTCCTGGCAGCCCGTTGAGCTCTCGCCCGCTCCCCGCATCGAGCCCGCCGGCGTCGTCGTTCTGCCCTGCTCGTTCACCCCTCAAAACGATCGCTGCGTCTGGGATGGCCCCCCCCCGCCCGCTTTCGACCCCGCCAGCCGCCTTGAGCTGACGTTATCCTGCGACAAGCCCGAGCTGCTCCGGGGCATGACGGTCTACCTCAGAAGCGGCCCCGGGTGGTACGTCGCCGCTCTCCCCAGTCCCGATATCCTCCCCCGCCCCGTCTCCCTCACGCCCGTCAACTTTTCCAACGAAGGCCGCCCCGCCGGATGGGGCCAGATCGACGCCGTCCGGCTTGCCGCGTGGAAACGGGCCGAGGGCGAATGCGTCGTTCGCCTGGCCGCCCTGGCCTCGATCCAGGATCGCGTGTTCGTCATCCGGGCGGACGATTCCGCTCCGGCTGGCGAAAAAATCATAGCGGACACCCTGGCCGCACGGGCTTCCGACTGGCTATCCAAGGCTGGAATCGGTCACGCCCTGATCGCCGAAAGCGAATGGATCAAGCTTCCTCCCGCTCAAACCCGATTCGCGCTGCTTCCCTATAACCCCAGGCCCCATGCGCCTTTCATCAACGCCCTCGCCGCTGTCATCAAAAAAGGGGGGAAGCTGCTCGTCTGCTACAGCGCCAGCCCTGAACTGGCCAATCGCATGGGCTTCCGGCTTTCCCCCTACCTGGCCGCCCCCACTCCCGTGTACTGGAGCGCCTTCCGCTTCGCCCCCCCGGTAGGCCCGGTGACCCGCGTGTTCCAGGAATCGCCCAACCTGATCCCCGCATACCCCGACAGCCCGAAGGCCGCCGTATTGGCGTGGTGGGAAAGCGCCGCGGGAGAACGGCGCCAGGAACCGGCCTGGCTGGGCTCCCCCGCCGGGTACTGGATGACCCATATTCTCGAGCCGGAAGATGCGGCCGTGAAAACCAGGCTATTGCTGGAATGGATCGGCTCCGCCGCCCCGGAAGCGTGGGAGCAGGCCGGGCAAGCGGCGCTATCCCGGGCTGAGGCCGTGATGGCGCCCGGCGAGCTCAAGCCGCTGCGCCTTCTCGCCTCCCGCAAGGAGTGGAACCAACTGATCGATGAGTCCGGGCGGCTGCGAAACGCGCAAGCCCTCCAGAAAGCCTCCTCGCTTCCGCCTGCGCCCACCTCCGAAACGGCTGCGGTCTGGATCCAGCCCGGCGCCGGCCGGATGCCTTCCGACTGGCCCCAGGTGGCGGAGTCGCTCAAAAAGGCGGGCATCCGGCGCGTCTACCTCTCGGCCGTCGCGTTCGGTCGCGCCCATGGGGAGAGCAGCGTCTGGCCCCGCTCGGAAATGGCGGGGTTCGTCTCCGATCCATTCGGCGCCGCGCTCAAGGCGGCTCGCCAGTCCGGCCTGTCGGTCCACGCCTGGATCACCTGTTTCAATGTCGCCTATACCCCCGCCCCCCGCCTGGCCGCCTGGCGGATGGCCGGCCGCCTCATGCAAACGCCCTCCGGGGAACAGCCTTGGTTAACGCCCACACACCCGGAAAACAGGGCCCTGTTGATTGACGGAATCACGCAATTCGCCACCCGCTATCCGGTTGATGGCATCCAGCTCGACTATGTGCGGTTTCCCGATAACGCGCTCGACATTTCCCCGTCCGCAATCAAGGGCTTTGAAGCGGCAACCGGAACCAAACTGGAACACGGAGCGTCGGATGTGCTCCCCGGCGCCCGGCGCCATGAAGCCTACAAACAATGGCTGATCGACACGCTCACCGCGTTCGTGAAAGAAGTTCGCGCGCGCGTTCACGCAATCCGCCCATCCATGACCGTTTCAGCCGCCGTCTTCCCCGCCTATCCCTATTGCCGCGACGGCGTTCTTCAAGACTGGAAAACCTGGCTCGAAACCGATTCCATTGACGCCGTCTGCCCCATGAGTTACACAACCAATCTGCGCGAGTTCCGATCCTTTATCGAGGCGTACAAAACAATGCCCGGCTGGGGTTCTCGAATTTTTCCGGGAATCGGGATCTATTCGGACTCGGCCGCGCTGGATCCCCTTTCGGTCGTGGACCAGATCCGGGCCATCCGGGAAGCCGGCGGCGCCGGGGCCGTCTTTTTCATCGCGAACCGGGAGTTCCTGAGGGATTACCCCGCCGTGCTTCAGCCCGCGCTGGACTGAAATGAAGAGCCCTGCCAATGCAGCTTGTGGTGAAGCAGGGACATGAAATCATAGCCCGGCAGGTGAATGAACAGAACCGAGTTCGGCGCCTTGGCGGCCTGGACCCGGTCGCCCGGATTCAACGTCATGACCGCCTGGCCGTCGATGATCAGCGCCACCGGCCCCGCGCACCGGACGACCCCGACTTCGATCAGGCTGGAGTCGGGTATGACAAGGGGCCGCGCGCTCAGCGCATGGGCGCAGATGAAGGTGATCACGAACGCGGCGCTGGCGGGGTGCAGGATCGGGCCGCCGGCCGAGAGCGAGTGCCCCGTGCTGCCGGTCGGGGTGGCGATAATCAATCCGTCCGCAGAAATCGGCGTCGCCGCTCCCCCATCCACCGAGATATCCAACGCCACGATCCGGCCGGAATCGCCGTTGCGCACCACGAGATCGTTCAGGCACAGGAAATCGCCCAGCTGTTTCCCGTCCCGCATGACATGGCAGGCCGCCATCGACCGGCTGCTGGTCGTAAAGGCATTGCGAGCAAGGCACTCAACCGCCCGCTCCAGGTCGCTTTCCGTCACGCTGGTGAGAAAGCCGAGGCTCCCGATGTTGACCCCGATCACCGGGCGGGGCGACTGGCCCATGTCCCGCACGGCCCGCAACATCGTGCCGTCGCCGCCCAGGACCAGGAGCGCGTCCGCCTGGTCAACCCGGCCCGGGCGGA
Source organism: uncultured bacterium (assembly GCA_903828035.1). The sequence goes on along the minus strand of CAIKKV010000242.1, from coordinate 2,079 downwards.
ACGGAATGCCCATGTCCGTCAATTGGGAAGCCGTCTCGTCCCACGCCACGAGCGCAAGCCCGTGCGCCGCCGTGCACAGGGCCAAGCGGGCCAGCATCCCCTCGGTTCGGGGATTGTCTCTCGGAGCCGTCACGCCAATTAGTTTCATGTCCGTTTCCACCACGCCAGGAACTCAACATTGCCGGCCGGTCCGCGGATCGGCGATTCGCAGGAGGCCTGCCATGACAATCCGGGGAGCGCGTCGCCGAAACACCGGATCTCTTCCACCACGCGCGCCCTAACCCCCTCGTCCCTCACCACGCCGCCTTTCCCCACCTGATCCGGACCAGCCTCGAACTGGGGCTTGATCAGGGTCACCAGGTCACCCGGATCCATGAGTGGTGTAACAGCCGGCAGAATCTTCGTCAAGGAAATGAACGAAACATCCACCACGCAAAAGGAAACACGCTCCGGCAGGTCGCCGGGCCGCAGATAGCGGGCATTGATTCCCTCGCGGACAATCACCCGCGGATCACCGCGCAGGCGCCAGTCCAGCTGGCCCCGCCCCACGTCCACGGCATACACCCGCGCCGCGCCGTGCTGGAGCAGGCAATCGGTGAAGCCGCCCGTGGAGGCCCCGACATCCAGGCAAACGCGATCCGTTGCGGTCAGCCGGAACTCCTCGAACGCCTTTTCCAGTTTGAGGCCGCCCCGGCTGACAAATCGCTCCGGGGCGGCGACGGCGATTTCCGTGAGGGGGTCATCCGGCACCGTGTGCCCGGGCTTGTCCGCCACGTTCCCGTTCACCCGCACGGCGCCGGCCAGAATCAGGCGCTGCGCCTTTTCCCGGCTCGCGGCCAGGCCGCGTTGCACCACGAGCTGATCCAGCCGGACCTTCATGACGGGAGGAGCCTCCACAGCGCAAGAAGCCGGGCGGCGATGGCCTCCGGCGTGAGCCCGTACCGCTCGAACAACACGGCCGGGTCGCCGTGCGGAATAAACTCATCGGGCCACCCGAATCGGACAATCCGGCCGGCGTAGCCGCGCCGCACGAGCGCGGCCTCGACCAGCGACCCGAATCCGCCGGTCAGGATGCCGTTCTCCAGGGTGGCGAACAGCTTCGCACCGGAATCCTGCTCCGCCAGGAGCGCCTCGTCGAGCGGGCGGATGAAACGGGCATTCACGACGCCCGCTGAAAGGCCCGACCCCGCGAGCAGCCGCGCCGCCTGCAAGGCGACTGGCACCATATCGCCCAACGCCCACAGCTGCACGTCCTTCCCCGTCTCCACCACCTGGGCCCGGCCCTCGGGAACAGGCGTGAGAGGCGCCTCGAAAGAGACGCCGGGCCCGGGGGCGCGCGGATAGCGGATCACGGTGGGCCCCTTGCGAATCAGGGCGGACTCCATCATGGCGGCCAATTCGCCTTCATCGGCGGGCTGGGCGAAAACAAGATTGGGAATGCCGGCCAGCAGGGCGATATCGAACACGCCATGATGCGTCGGGCCGTCATCCCCGACAATCCCGGCCCGGTCCAGCCCGACCACGACCGGCAGATTCTGCAGGCAGACATCATGGATCAAGGCGTCCACGGCGCGCTGGGAAAAGGTCGAATACAGGGGTAGAAACGGCCGGCACCCCCCGGCGGCTAGGCCGGCGGCAAAGACCATGGCATGCCCCTCGGAAATGCCGACGTCGAAAAAGCGATCCGGATAGGCCTTGGAAAAGCCGCGGAGGCCGGTCCCCGTCGGCATGGCGGCGGTGATCGCCATGATTCGGGAATCGGCGGCCGCTAGGCGCTCGAGCGTGCGCCCGAACACCTCGGAGTAGCCCGGAAGGGCGCTTTTCTGACGTGCTCCGGTGGCCCGGTCGAAAGGCGGCGTTCCGTGCCAGCTTTCCGGATTGTCCTCGGCGGGCTTATACCCGCGGCCTTTCTGCGTGACGATATGAAGCAGGATGGGCCGGGGATAATCGCGGGCGATGGTGAAGGCGCTCTCCAGCAGGCCGATGTCGTGCCCGTCGATCGGGCCGATATAGCGAAGGCCGAACTCCTCGAACAGCCCGCTGCGCAGAAACAGGCTCTTGATCGACTCTTCGATCCGG
>CAIKKV010000241.1 GCA_903828035.1 uncultured bacterium | reverse complement strand
CGCCGATGCCGACCACGAGGAGCAGGTTCAGCATGAACCCCTGGGCCACCTGCACGACAAAGCCCTGGAAATAGTCCACATCGTACAGCACGCGGCTCATCAGGTTGCCGGCCGAATGGCGGTTGTAATAGTCCACGCTCATGCCCAGCAGCTTGTCCTGGAGCCGCTCGCGCAGCTCCTTCGTGATGCGGGTGCCGATGATGCTGCTCAGCCGGCCGATGAACACGTTGAACGTGTGGCGCAGGGCCGAGGCCAGGACCAGGCCGACCAGGATGATGATCAGCAGGCCCAGCCGGTCATCCAGCGAGAGCCCCCCCTGCCCCGACGTCAGCCGCTGCAGGAAGCCCTGGAACCCGCCCTGCACGGCGGAAACACCGCCGGCCGCGGCGGAGGGGTCGTCGGGTTTCAGCACGCGATCGACCAGGAACCGGGTCAGCTGGGGCGGAATCAAGTCCAGCGATACGCCGACGATCATCATGCCGAGCAGGGCCACAATGCTGAGCCAGTAGGGCTTCATCAGCAGGAGGGTGCGGGTGAAGATGCCCTTGCTCCCCGCGCAACGGGGGCAATTCGCCTTGATCCCCGGCAGCGGCAGGCCGCACTTCTGGCAGATCGTCTCGCTTTTGCGGCTCAGGGCGGGAACGTCGAACGGCTTCCCCTTGAGCATGCCGTCAACCTGGCTCTGCACGCGGCCGAAGACCTCGCGGAACCCGTTGCTGAACCGGACCACATCCACATACATGCCGTCGATCAGCACCTGGAGGAACATGCTGCCCACGGTCTGGAAATTGCGGATCTTGGTCACTTCCTTGATCTTGAACGGCCCGCTCAGCAGGGTCTGTGCGGGCGAGCGGTCGGCCCCCAGCACCACGAGCGACTCCCGGCTGATGACCAGCCAGGCGGCGCAGGTGCGCCCCTCGAGGTCCATGTCGCTTCGAACGGAGGCGAGGATGTCCGCTTCCGTTATGCCGGAGGCCTTGGCGGCCTCCAGGAGAGCGGGGGGGATCTTGCCTGCGAGAACTTCAGATCGGCTGCCGAGGGAGTCGGCCTTGCCCTTCGAGAAAAGTTTCATGCCTTTCCGCGGGATCGGAGTCCGGCGGTGTATTCCTTGATGTTTGGCCGCGAACTATACCGCCTCCGCCCCGCCAAATCAAGCATATCCCATCGTCAGATCCGGCGCCGGATCCGGCCCTCAGGCGTGTGCATGCGCGGGCAAAACGCTCTCGATCCGCCGATCCATCGCCTCCTGGTCCGCGCCGAACACGGCCAGGCCGGCCGCGTTCATCAGGCTGTCCAGCCCGATCCGCCGGGCCTCCAGGTCGTCGCGCCAGCGGTCGAAATGAGGGATTTTCCCGTCCTCCCGGATGTGCTCCATCTGCGCGGCGCTCCAGTCCACCAGGACATCCCCGCATCCGTTCCGGCCAAAAAAGCGGATCAGGGCCGCGGCCGACATCGTGTTCAGGTCCTCCTGCAGGAGCCGGTCCACGCACTGCTCCACCCGCTCGTCCACCTCCCAGAGCGTATCGAAGCCCGTCTTCTCCAGGTTGCCCTCGATCACGGGCTCATACGGTTCCGCCGTCCGGTTGAACACGTCCTGCGCGCGCAAGTCCTGCCGCTGGAACGACTCCGCCACGTCGGGCGGGATCGTCAGGACGTCCACGCCCGCCAGGTTGCGCACCTGGGCGGCCGTCCGGAAGCTGGCGGCAATCAGGCGGGTGTCCACGCCGTCCTCCGGGCGCAGCCGGCGCACCACGTCCTGGGCCGCCAGGGTCGCGCGCTCGCCCACGTAATCGCCGCTGCCGAAGCCATTCTCCAGCGTGAAGCTGGCCAGCCGCCCCAGGAAGACGTTCACGAACCGGGGGCGCGCCAGCCGCGTCGCCACATGCGCCTGGCGGGCCGAGAAACCCAGGGTCACGTTGACCGGCACGCCGGCCATCCCCAGCCGCCGGGCCGCCAGCAGCCCGGCCGGCGTGAACGGAACCTTGATGTAAAAGCGCTCGGGGCAGATGTCGTACAGGCGCTGCCCGTAGTAGACCGCCGCATCCACATCGTCCGCCAGGCCGGTGTGCTCCTCCACCGAAACATGGGCGTCAAACGTCTCCACCAGCTTCAGCGCGTGCTTCGCGTTCAGCATGAACGCCAGCTCGAGCCGGCGGGCCTTCTCGTCCAGCTCCGGCCATTCATCCAGAAGCCCGGACGCCGCCGCGATGAAGGCGTCGTAGGTTCCCTTTTGAACCTCGCGATTCAGGAGGGTGTTGTTCGTGGTGACGGCCGAAAAGTTCGCCATCCACACGCGGCCCAGGCTGTCGATATCGCCGGAATCCAGCCAGAGCTCCGACCCCAGCCCGTTCAGCCGGACCCAAAGCGAGGCGCCCGAACCGCGGGGCTGGCGCTGCCGCGCGGGCGGCTGGAAGCCGGTCAGGACAAACTCCTTCACACGCTGGGAGAAAACCGAATCGAAGGCAGAGCGCTTGTTCATGGAAGATCTCCTTTTCCTGATGTCAGCGGATTATGCGCCCCTTCCGGGTCGCGCCGCCATCAGGCCATCCATGAACAACGGGGTCGATTGTCCTGAAACCGCCCCGCTTCAGCCCCTACTTCGCGGCTTCCGCCTTGGCCGGCTTCACGGAGACGGCGGTGGCGAACACCTGGCAGTCGATCGTGACCTTCGCGCCGACGGCCAGGGCACAACGTTCCGCTTTCGGGTCAAGACCCCGCGGGAGGACCCAATCCACGCCTAACGATGCAGGCTGAACCGTTTGGTGAAGAAAAACACCGTGGTGGAGATCGGCGGCCCGGAAGACATGTCCTGGAATGACATCTGCGAAGCCTGTTTCGCCCATTATGGCAAGAAGCCCCGCATCGTGCACATCCCGATCTGGCCGTGCAAGCTCCTGCTGCCCTTCCTCCGGATCTTCAGCCCCGCCTATTACGCCATGGGAAAGCTGATCCTCTACATGTCCACCCACAACCTGCCCACCGAAAAGCGGGGCACGATCCGATTCGCCGATTACCTGAAAGAACCCAAATCTTAATCCTAATCTTAAGCCCCTCTTTCGAGGTCGATTACGATTACGGATTAAGAGTACGATTAGGTGTCGTTTTAAGATAACTCGACATTCCGCGACAATTCCCGTATACTCTTCGCCCCTTGTCATATGGAGAACGAATGCGGAATCAGAAGCTCAGAAATATTGCTATTATCGCACATGTAGATCACGGTAAAACCACCCTGGTGGACCAGATCTTGAAGCAGGCCCTCCTTTTCAGGAAGGCCGAGGATTTCCACGAGTGCTTCCTCGACAGCAACGACCTGGAACGTGAGCGCGGCATCACGATTCTCGCCAAGAACACCGCCATTACCTGGGGTGATTACCGCATCAACATCGTCGACACCCCGGGCCACGCCGACTTCGGCGGTGAAGTGGAACGCATCCTGTCGATGGTCGATTCCGTGCTCTTGCTGGTCGACGCGGTCGAGGGCCCAATGCCCCAGACGCGCTTTGTGACCCAGAAAGCCTTCGCCCAGGGCCTGCGGCCGGTGGTGGTGATCAACAAGATTGACCGCCCCGGTGCCCGCCCGGACTGGG
>CAIKKV010000240.1 GCA_903828035.1 uncultured bacterium | reverse complement strand
CGTCATGCTGTTCGAGAAGCTGGACAAGTTGAACGGGAACCACGGCTACCAGGCCTGCCGCGACCGGACATGGAACTGGTTGCTCAACGGTCCGATCAAGACCAAGGAGTTTCGCGGTTTCTATGAGGACATCCCGGCCAGCAAGGATGGCCGCACCAACTACGACTGCCTCGATACCATCCGCTATCTTCTGGCCAATCGCACCGACACCAACGGCTATCTGGAAATGGCCAAGGACCTCAACACATGGGTCGAAAAGACCTTCATGGACACGATCAAGGGTTTCGAGCCGGCCGAGGGGATCCGCGAGCAGTTGCAGTGCAATGTCGTCATGGGCATCCACAGCCTGAACTGGGCCTCGATGCTGCTCGAACTGGCCAAGGCCACCGGCGACGAGAAATTGAAGCAGCGTGCCGATCAGACTGCCAACTACATCACCTATTACCTCCAGCCCGACAACCGGATCGTGGTCGGGTTTCAGTACAATCAATGGTGGTACAGTTGCCACGCGGGCGTGGTGCTCTATCTGCTGGATTTCGAGAAGGCGGAACCTGTGGTGCTGGAAAACAAATATGTGGCGGTGGAGATTGACCGGGCGAGCGGTGCGGTACGCTCGATCCGTAACAAGGAGTTGAACAGCACCTATGCATATGCCGGAATCGGATTCGAAGTGACGACCGCGACGGGCACCGTCCGTTCCGTCAAGGCGCTGCGCGCCGACGTTAAGGGGAGCGAAGCGGTGCTGCGCTTTGCCGACGGCGGCTTGGACGTGAAACTCCATTACACCCTCGGCGCGGAGGACCGGTTCGTAGAGAAGTGGCTGGAAACCAAAGCCACGGACGGCAAACCGTACTTCCTCAAGTCCGTTGTGCTGGAAGACGCTTCAACCACGGCCTTCAACGAGATCCATTTCCACGACGACCAGACGATCTGGCATTGTCCGATCAATCTCTTCCTGCGCGCGGAGAAGGGCGGCTGCTTTGCCGGGCTGGAGTATCCGTACTGGGAGCTCAAGCAGAACGGCAAGGAGGGGTTCCGGCTCGGCTACCAGCCGAACTACCAAGCCGCGGCCGGCGAGGTGAATGTCAGCGAGAAATACTTCCTCGGCGTCTACCGCAAGGAATGGCTCCAGCGTCAGTCGCAGGGGCCGTATCCCGGACGCGGCCGCTCGCCGTTGCTCTCCTGGGGGGGGGGCGGGCTGGGACAGCACTTCAAGAACGGCAGGATTCCGGCCGAAGTGACGGATGTTCTGCCCGAGGTGCTCGACTGGGGCGAGGTCTGGGCCATGCAGGCCTTTATGCGGCGGATCCAGCCCGATGATCTGCAACTCCCCGAGGACGGCTACTGGGTCTGGCAGAACGGCTGGTGGGCGGGATTAACCAATCCGCAACCGGGGATCCTCGACACCCTGAAGGCATCCGGCATCCATGATGTCATGACTTACCAGACTTGGTACGGACGAGGAAATCATCCCAACTTGGAACCGTATATCTACAAGATGCACATGGATCCGCTCGGGTTTCCAGCTGATGCGGGGGTGGCCAAGGTGACCGGGGAGGGCGAGGAGAATAAACCTCCTGCGACGTGGCACGCGCCGTCGGAGGTGAAAGCGGACGCCACCAAGCCCGGCGAGTACACATCCGAGTTCATCGCGCCGCCAGCGATGGAAAGCTTGATTGATTACGGCAAGAAAATCGGGGTCCATGTCAACAGCTTCGCCGTGCCCGGCCTCCTCTTCGAGGCCAGGCCGGAGTGGTTTTCCCGTGATGAGAAGGGCAATCCCAGCCAGTATCTCTTCGGCCGCGGGGTATCGTGTCCGGCCAGCGACGACTACATGAAGCACGCGCTGGCGGTCCACGAGGCGGTGTTCGAGAAATACCAGCCGCGCTGGTGGGGGTGGGACGGCCGCTGGCTGAGCTATTACGAAGTGGCGCAGTACCGGCCAGGCCCCCTGGGTTGCGGTCTTGACCAGTGCTATGCCAAGAACCACGAGCATCTGCCGGGCGATAACCTGTACAAGGAGTGGAAGAACATCCAAGCCTTCCTGAAGGCCATCCGCGAAAAACATCCGCGGCTCTGCCTGGAGGCCTATTACGGGCTGAAGCGTGGCGAGCCCTGGGCCTTGCGCTATTTGAACGCGGCCGACAACTACTATGAGACCAATGGTGCGGACATGAATCGATACCAGGCATGGCACAACCTGAATGACCGGTTCCGCCCGGTTTACAAGAACTACTGCGCCGTCTTCGGCGAGGCCCCCGCGCCGTTCCAATATAACGTCATCTCCGCGCTCGGAATGTCTTCCTATTGCCAGATCGGTCCCGGGTTCAAGGGATTGGCCCATGCCGAAAATCGCGAATTCCTCAAGAAGTGGCGGGCTTGGGCGACTGAGAATTATGCTTACCTGAAGGTGAAGCGCGACTTGTTCGACGGCCCGGGTGAGGCCGCGATCGACGGCAGCGCGCACATGATCAAGGACCGCGGCTTCCTGTTCCTCTTTGGCGTTGGCAAGCAGGCGGCGCGCGCCTCCATCCCCCTCAACCGTTGGCTGGGTTTGGACGAGACTCCCACCGCGCTCTATCGGGTGAAGGAGATCTATCCGCGCGACGGTGTCGATCTGGGCATTTACCGATACGGCGAGCAACTGCTCCATGACATGCCACTAGCTGCGGCGGTCGTCCTCGCGCTGGAGCCGGCTGCGGGTGGAAGCTCACCTCGGCGACCGGAGTTGGGGGCTCAACAGGAAAACCCGACCGTGATCCCCGCTTTCCAGGTGACGCCCGCTCATCCGTAAATGGCCCTTTGGAAAACAATATAAGCAAATGAGAGCATTCCTTTTGCACGTTCATCGGCAAATCATCCTTCGGCCGGAGACCACCGCCCATCGCAATCAAGAGCGGTGCAATACAGCCCCACAAGCAAAGCCAACAATCATGAAGCAGAACCCCATCACCCGCAGAGCCCTGTCCTCGATCGCGCTCACCGCTATCGTTTTATCGTCTCATTCCGCAGTGTCGGCGGCGGAGCCCGCCGCGCCACCGGTGGACTGGCGGAAGATGATGACCATCGCCGAGGTGAAGCGAGATGAACATGGCAAACTCCTGCCGCCGCAGTCGTATGACGAAACCATCCGGCGCGGAATGTCGTTCCTGCTGGACGATCACATGAAGTGGTTCAAGGGTCCGGCTGAATCGCTTCTGGATGAGAAGGGCCAGACGCAGATGCCCTGGGTCTATTACTCGAACCTCCAGCAGGATGGCACGCCGTTTGCGGGTGCCGTGGACGGTTTTGTGTCCTATCCGGCCTTCCACCACGCGCTGCTGATCCGCACCTTCATCGGTTACTCGAAATATG
>CAIKKV010000239.1 GCA_903828035.1 uncultured bacterium | reverse complement strand
GGCGAAATCGTCTGGAAAAACGAGGACCGTCTCGAGTTCGCCAAGGAGAAATCGATCACGATCTCCGTTTACATGAAACTAGCCGCCCTGCCGCCCGGCCCCTATGAGCTCGTCTGCCGCATCCCCGACGTCACCTTCCCCAAAGGGCCGGAGTCTATCGGAGCCAATCTGACCTTTAACGAGGACGAACCGCTCCCCGCCCTCAAGGACGAAGCGCCCCCCTCGGATGTGCACGCGCTCGTGGTGCGGACGCCCATCGCCGTGGTTCCTTATGTGGCGCCAGATCTTTCGCCGAAGGAATCATTCGTCCTCCGCGTGACGGCCCCGGACTCCCTCCCCGCCGGCCCCGGACTGCTCCAGGCCACGGTCACCGTGTCCCAAGTGCTGGAAGCGCCGGACGGCCTGTTCCTGAACGTTGCCTTCGTCGACGACCTCGGCCGCGCCTTCTGGCAGACGCGCCGCCCCCTTCCATCCGCCCAGCCGCTGCACGCAATCCTCACCTTCAGCGCGCCCCTGCCCCCCCTGCCCGCCGGCCAGTATTTCCTCGATGCGGTCGTCTGCAACGAGGCGGGCCAGGCGGTCGGGCCGGCGCTCCCGTCCGTGACCGACGCCTTGACCGCCGGGTTCAATCCCAAGGACGCGCCCGCCCTGCCCACGGGCGCCGTGCGCAAACCCATCGCCCGCCTGGAGCGCTTTGCCTTCGATCGCGACCTGCTCTGGGGCACCTGGGATCGGGGCGATCTCGGCCCCGTGGAGTCGGAAGGCGTCAAAGCCGCCGGAATCAATGTCGGCCGCCGCGCCAACTACCACTTCCGCTACCGCTGGTTCGTGGATCACGACCTATTCAGATCCACGGGCTTGTGGCCGGAAGATGCCGCCAAAGACCGGGAGGCGGCCGACCTCACGCACTATCAGAAGTGGATGGGCTGGATCAAAAATGATCCGGGCTTCGTGGTCATGGACATGTACGACGAGCTCGGCTGGCGCAAGGAAGACGATCCGGTCAAGAGCCGCCTGAACAAGCTGATGGTCTACCGGAACCGCGAGAACAACCCCGGCCTCTCCACCCTCACGAAATGGAACGCCATGATGATGACGGACGCCCTGGGCTGGGATGAAATCCTCCGGGATGATTTTCCCGCCGCCTCAGGCCCCAGCGCCATCAAGCTGAAATGGGCCTTCCAGGCCTGCGTCAACGACCTGATCCGCCTGCGCATGGACTCGGTGCGCGAGTTGAATCCCGGCACCCAGCTCACGCCGGGCATGGGCGCCGGACTGCTGGACAACTTCTATGACTCCATGCACAACCGGGCCTATAACAAGTACACCACGCTCCAATTCTTCTCCCTTTTCACCGCCGGCATCCCCCAGTACGGAAACAGCCCCTGGAGCTGGCTGATCAGCCTGAAGCCGCCCTTCGAGCAGTGTTCCCGCATCGTCTGGGCCTCGCTGGCCAACGCCGGCCGATTCTTTCCCATCTATTGTCCCGGCGACGGCTACGGCGACCGGATTGTGGACCCGTCGGGCAAACTCACGGCGTCCGGTGAAATGCTGAAAAAGGTCCACGACCGCATCCAGCCCCTGGCGCCCGTGCTGCTGGGAACGCACAACCGGATCAATGCCGACATCCTTTACTATCACCCGGGCTGGGCCAGCCTCGAAAACGGACTTTTCGAAGGCTTGCTCGCCTGCGGCGTCCAGCCCGACTGCGGCACCAACCTGACCGGAAGAAAACTGCTGGTGTTTCAGGATTCAAAAGGCACGGCCGATACGAACGCGCTCCTCCGGGCAGCCCGGGAAGGGGCCGGATTGATCTTCTCTGCGATCGCCTATTCAAACGCGGCCCCGGCCTTCGACCTGACCCTTTCGCCCGTGCTGGATGGCGCCCGAACGAATGGGTGGACCGGCCGACTGGGCAACGGGTGGATCCTGGGCCTCACGGTGCCGATTCCAACGAACCGGCCGGCCAACGCGGCGTTCATGAGCGCCCTGCTGGACCGCGCCGGGATCAATGAAACCTTCCGCTTCACGGACGAAGCCGGGGCCTTCCACCCGGGCGTCCTGGGCTCCGTGGTCGAAACGGCCGACTGCTCCCAGTCTTACGTCATCGCGGTCGCCGAATCGGCCGCCGACATCCAAAGCCGCTTTCGCCCCATGGATCCGGCGATCCTCGCCGTTCGGGATCTGTGCGCGGGGAAAACCCTGGAATGGAAACAGGATGCGGCGGGCCGTTATGTCGAGGTGATCCTGCCCCGGGGCGTGGGCACGATGCTGGCCCTGATCAAGGAACCCTCCGGCGGCAGGCTGCAGGTGTCCGCTCCCGCCTCGGTCAGCGGAGGCCAAACGCTTTCCCTGGCCCTCGCCAAACTGGACTCTAAGGGAGCGCCCGTGCAAACGGCCCACACCTTCCGCATTCGAATCCTCGGGCCCGAGGGACGCGAATTGCCCGGCCTGACAAGCTTTGGAACGGGCGCCGGTCCGGTCACGCTTTCGATACCGGTGGCCCTCACCGATCCCCCCGGCGAATGGACGGTTCAGGCGGAGGACCTGACCGATGGCTCCACCGCCACCGCCAAGCTGATTAAAAATGATTCGGCAACCGCCTCCGTGGCGGTCGCACCCACGCCCCAGCCCCAGCCGCCCTTCAGGATCGTCCTTGATGAAACGCCGGCCATGGAAGGAGATGTGATCCTCGTCACATTAAAGGGCCGTGTATTCACAAGTTTGACCGGAGCTCAAGAGGTCAGCGTCGAGCCCGCCATACCCGCCGCCTTCCTGCTTGAGGGCCCCTCCCGTCTGAGCATCAAGCCCGCGCCCGGGAAGCCCGCGCCGTTCGCCTTCACGTATCGCCTTTCCCGGGAGGAGGCGCAGGCGCTTCGCGGCGGCCGCAACCAGGGCGTGACCGTGCGGCTGACCGCGCCCGGGCGCGCCAGCGTTGAAGCCCGGTGGCTTGTCCCTGTTTCGCCCTACCTCCGGGCTCCCCACCACAACGCCACCGTATCGGGAGGCGCCGTTTCTCTTCGCG
>CAIKKV010000238.1 GCA_903828035.1 uncultured bacterium | reverse complement strand
GGACACCTTCATCCAGAAGGTCAAATTCATCTCGTCACACGGTCTCTATGCCATCTGGATAGGCTACGGCCTCGTTTTCGCCCTGGCGACACTGGACATGCTTCTCGCCAATCTGGCCCGCCGTTTCGCGCCGGGCGCGGAGGCTGACGCACAGGTCCGCAACGGCCGTACATTCACCGCCATCGCCATGGGGGCCGCCATCGTGCTCACGCTCGCGCTGCCGCTCATCCCGATTCATCAGAACTACACCAACGAACGGATGATCTTTGAATTCGGCGGCGCCGAGCAGAACGGCCACGACTACGGCTGGCAGTTCGGCAACTTCCAGCTCCGCGGCGCCGACGCCATCACCGAAGAGCTTGATGCCGACGAAGAACCCCTGCCCAACCCCGGCTTTCCCCCGGCCATGGGACCGAACGCCGTCTTTTTCGGCGGCACCGACCCCGGACGCTTCGTCCCCACCTACATGATCTACTCGGCACATGTCCGCGAGGATGTCTTCCTCATCACCCAGAACGCCCTTGCCGACAACACCTACATGAGCGTCATGCGCGACCTCTATGGAAACGACATCTGGATCCCGTCCGTGGTGGACGGCAACGGGGCGTTCCAGAAATACGTGGAGGACGTCAACTCCGGCCGCATGCCCGCCAACGCCGCCATCACGATCGAGAACGGCCGCGTGCAGGTGCAGGGCGTGGCCGGCGTCATGCTCATCAACGGCATCCTGGCGCAGATGATCTTCGACTACAACAAATGGCGGCACAACTTCTACGTCGAGGAAAGCTACGTCATCCAGTGGATGTACCCGTACCTCGTCCCGCACGGCCTGATCATGCAGATCAACCGCGAAGCCCTCCCGTCCCTGACCCCGAAAATGGTCCGGAACGACCTGGACTTCTGGGACTGGTACACGCGCCGCCTGACGGGCGATCGCCGGTTCGTCCGCGACATCGTGGGCCGGAAATCCTTCTCCAAGCTGCGCAGCGCCATCGGCGGGCTCTATGTCTACCGCAACATGCTGCCCGAAGCCGAAAAGGCCTTCCGCGAATCCTACCTCCTCTACCCGCTCAGCCCGGAAGCCAACTTCCGCCTGGCCGACCTGTACATGCGGTGGAACCGGTTCGCCGACGCCATCAAGCTGATGTCGGACTTTGCCGACCAGGATCCCAACAATGATCGCGCCCGGGAGTTCGTGAACGACCTGAAAAACCGGGAACGGCTCATCGCCCAGGCCAAGCAGCTGGAGGCCGTGCTCGGCTCCGCCAAGGGCTCCGTGCTGGACGCGCTCAAGCTCGCCAACACCTACCGCCAGCTCGGCCAGGACGCCGCCTTCCTCAATCTGGCGAACACCATCATGTCCAACACGGGCATGCCCTCGGAAGTCTTCCGGAACCTGGCCTCCATGCTGGCCGATGCCCGGAAAATGCCGGAAGCGTGCACGGCCCTGCAGCGCTACCTGGACAAAGTGCCGGCCGACATGAGGAGCTGGGTTGACCTGGCGGCTTACCGCCTGGCCGGCGGCAAGGCCGAGGAGTGCGTGCAGGCCATGATGCAGGCGATCCGCGTGGGAGGCGACGAGGCCAAGTACATGCTTCGCCAGGACCCCCGGTTCACCCCGATCCGCGCGACGCCGCTGTTCCAGTCTCTCACGGCTCAGCAGGAGTCGCGCTTCCAGCTGTAAAACCCGCTCCGATCACGCTCAGGCCGTAAAACGCCGCGGTCTCCGCGCGCAACACCAGCGGCCCGAGCGTGACGGGTTTAACCCCCGCCCGGCGCAACGCGGCATATTCCGCGGGCGACCAGTCCCCCTCAGGCCCGATCCAGAGCCCCACCCGCACGCCGCGGCGGTGGCGGATATCGATCAGGCGGTCCCACAGGGGCAGGGAGCCGGGCTCCAGCGAGCCGAACAGGGAAAGATCCAGGCCGCCCGCCTCCGCGGCCGAAGCCTCCGCGGAAACCGGCTCGCGGATTTCCATTAAAAAGGGATTGCCGCTCTGGCGGGCCGCGCCCAGCGCGATCGCGCGCCAGCGTTCCCTCTTATGCGGGGCGTTCGAGGCGGTCAGCTTCACCACGCTGTGGTCGGCCGCCAGGGGAACCAGCTCCGCGGCCCCCAGCTCAACCGCCTTCTGCACCACGTCATCCATCCGCTCACCCTTCAGGACGGCCTGGAAAAGGATCACCCGGGCGGCCGGAGGCGCGTGCGTGACGGGCTGGCGGAGACGGACGGACAGGCCGAGCCGGCCCGACGACTCCACCTCCGCCTCGGCTTCGCGGCCGGCGCCGTCAAACACCATGACCCGCTCCCCGGGCTCCACCCGGAGCACGCGGATCAGATGGTGCGTTTCTTCCGGCGGAATGGGAATCGCCTGCCCTTCGGCCCAGGCCGGGGCCGGGATAAAACAGCGGGGTAAACTGTTCATGACGCCACCTCCGGTCAGGCGCCCAGATCCCGCTTGCGCTTGTAAAACGCCTCCATCCGGGTCGTGAACTCGCGCGAGCCGGGATAGTGCGCGGCCGTCGTCTGGGCCTGCAGATCCTTGATCAGCTTCTTCTGGGCCGAGCTCAGGCTAACCGGGACCTGGACCAGGATCTTGACCATCAGGTCGCCCCGGCCATGATGGCCGGACAGCGAAAGCCCCTTGCCCTTCAGCCGGTACATCTTGCCGGAGGGCGTGCCCGCCTCGATCTTGAGCTGCGCGATGCCGTCGGGCGTGGGCACTTCCACCTCGCCGCCCAGGGCGGACACCTCGAAGGGCACCGGCGCCTCGCAGAACAGGTCATCCTCGCTGCATTCGAAAATATCGTGCGCCTTGACGTGCAGCACCACGTACAGATCGCCCGCCGTGCCGCCCCGCGCGCCGGGCTCGCCCTTGCCGGGGACCCGCAGCCGCGCGCCCGTGAAGACGCCGCGGGGAATGTGGATCGACAGCGTCCGGTCCACCTTGCGCCGGCCCGCGCCGCGGCACTCCCGGCAGGGATTGGCGATCACCTGGCCGTTGCCGCCGCAGGAGGGGCAGGTCTGCCGGACCTGGAAAAAGCCGCTGGCCTGCACCACCACGCCCTGGCCGCCGCACCGGCGGCAGGTCTCGGCCTTGCTGCCGGGCTCCGCGCCGCTGCCGTGGCAGCGCGCGCAATCCTCGGCCATCGGAAGCTTGATCTCGCGGGTGGACCCGAATAGGGCCTCCTCGAGATCGATCTCCATTTCAAACTGGAGATCCGACCCCGGCTGGGGCCCCGTGCGGGAAGCGCCCCGCCGCTGCTGCCGGCCTCCGCCGCCGCCGAGAAAATCGTCGAAAATGCTTCCCCCGCCCCCGCCGAACAGGCTTCCCAGGATGTCCTGCAAGTCGTTGTAGTGGGTGAAGTCGCGGTTGAACTCGAAGCCGCCGGGGCCGAAGGCCGATTTCACGCCCTCGTGCCCGTACTGGTCGTACCGCTGGCGCTTGTCGACATCGCTCAGCACTTCGTACGCCTCGCTCACCTCCTTGAAGCGGGCCTCCGCAGCCTTGTCATCCGGATTCCGATCCGGGTGAAACTGCATGGCCAGCTTCCGGTAGGCCTTCTTGATCTCCTCGGCCGAGGCGGTGCGCGGCACGCCCAGCAACTCGTAATAATCCCGCTCCGGCATGACCTCAACCCTCCCCGCACTGGCCGTCTGCGCCCTTGGCGGGACCGCTCGACACCACCACCATGGCCGCCCTCAACAGGCGGTCGCCCAGACGATAGCCCCGGCGGGTCTGCGCCACGACAAGGCCTTCCGCCGCCTCGTTTGACGGCGCGTAGGCCATGGCCTCATGCACGCGCGGATCGAAATCCTTGCCCAGCGAGTCCATCGCCTCAAGCCCGTGCTTGCGGACCGTTTCAAACAGCTGCGTCTGGATGAGCCGGAGCCCTTCCACGAACGATTCGCCGCCCGGCTTGGACAGCGCCTGCTGCAGCCCGAACTCCAGGTTGTCCAGGATCGGGATCAGGTCGGCCAGCACGGCTTCCGCGGCGCGCTTCTGGGACTCTTCCCGCTCCCGGTTGGTCCGCTTGCGGTAATTGTCGAAATCCGCCTGCAGGCGCAGGAAGCGGTCGTTCAGGCGGGACAGCTCGAGCTGTTCCGGCGTCGGCGCCTTTTCCCCGGGCGCTTCCACTTCAGGCCCGATGTCCACCAAAGACTCGGCGGGCTTTTCGCCGCCGGCCTCGGGGGTGGGCTCCGCCGGCGGATCGGCCGGCTTCCCGTTGCTGTTCGCTTCGTCTTTACGCTTCATGTGTTGCTTCCGTCCGGTGTCAAATGCAGCACCACCAGGGTGATGTCGTCGTATTGGGGGGTTTCGCCGATGAAAACAAGCAGCTTGCGCCGGATGTTTTCAAGCAGCATTTCGGCGTTCGCGCCCGGGTCCATGGCGTGAATCTGGAGGGTCTGGCTCAGGCTTAGAACGCCCCACTCGCTGCCCGCCTGATCCATGGCCTCGGTCACGCCGTCGGTGTACGCGGTCACGATATCGCCGGGCTTGAGCTGGACCGTTTGCTCCTGGAGCGTCTCGTCGAACAGGTCGGCGCCGCCGATCCCGATCGCAATGCCCGCCGACTCGACCGTGGAGATCTTGCCGCGCTCATGGGAATAGACGATGGGCGACATGTGCCCGGCCCGCGACACGGTCAGCTCCCGCGTGCGCGTGTTCAGCACCATGTAGAGGAAGGTGATGAACATGTCCTCGGGCAGGTCGTCCGCGATCATCCGGTTCAGGCGGCAGAGGGTTTCGCGGGGGCTGACGCAGTCCTTCGCGCCGATGCGGAGCAGGCTGCGGCAGACCGACATGAGGATGGCGCCCGAGACGCTCTTGCCCGAGACGTCCGCAATGGCCAGCCCCACGTGATCCTGGTCGATCTCCACCACGTCATAGTAGTCGCCGCCCACCTGCTTGGCGGAAACGCTGAAGGCCGCCAGTTCGACGCCGGGCAGATGCGGAATGGCCTTCGGCAGCAGCGCCGCCTGGATGCGGCTGGCCAGGGACAGGTCGTAATCCATCCTCCGCTTCTCGTCCAGCGCCACGTTCACCTGGGCATAGTGAATCGACACGCTCGCCTGGTCGGCCAGCGATTGGAGCAGGTTCCGGTCGCCTTCGGTGAAGCACTCGCCATCCACCCGGTTCACCACGGCCAGCACGCCGATGACGACGCGGCGGAACCGCATCGGCACCAGCAGGATCGTGTGGACCGTCAGGAACTCATCTTCAAAGGGAATGATGCGCGGATCGGTTTCCGCCACGGGAATCAGGATGGCGCGGTTCAGCTGCGCCACGCTGCCGACGAGCCCCTCGCCCATCCGCGCCGGCTGGCTCCGGACGATCTGCTCGATGTGGCGCGTCTTGCTGAAGGCGCCTTTATAGGCCTTGTCCACGCCCCGCACGATGGGGGGGAACACGCCGGTCAGGGCCGTCGGCACCAGGATCTCGCCCTCGTTGTCCAGCAGGTACGCCGCCCCCGAGCCCGCGCGCGTCGTCGTCAGGGCATAAAACAGGACCCGCTGCAGCAGCCCGGGAACATCCACATCCTCCACGTCGGCAAAAACGTCGCCCACATCATGCACGAAGCCAAACGCCACATCCCGCTCCTTCAGCTGCGCGGCAAGCCGCTTGCGCAGCTCCAGGGTCATGTGGAAGAGCAGCACCACCGCCAGGCAGAGGAAAAGAAAGAGCCCAATCAGGATAATCGCACCATACTCGAAAAAGTAAGGGGAATGACTCATCCGCCTTTTTCGTCCTTCTCCCTGGACCGCTGCATCTCGTCCTGGAGATAGGCGATCACATCCTTGAACTTGGCCAGGTTATCGGAAGAAATGTCGACCAAGGCATGATGCGCGTCCAGCATCGTCTGGGTCGTCACATTCCGGTCGACGGCGGCGGCTTCGATCGGGGTCGCCGGGACGCGGCCCAGGAAAGCGGCGAACTCGCTCTCCGCGCCGTCCGTGCGGACGCAGCGGTCAAGGCCCAGCGTGGCCAGCAGGGCCCTGTTCTTGACGCTCAGGTTGACCATGGCCAGCTCGCCGCTGCGCTCCTTGCGCAAGCGCAGGGCCAGACCGCCCATGACGCCCATGAAGGTGCTGTCCATGCCCACGCAGTCGCGCATATCCAGCAAGAGCAGGGTGCAGCCGGCGTCGATCGCGGCGGACCCGAACTTCTTGAGCGCGGGGGCCGCCTTGAACGTGCCGCGTCCGCGCACGATCACCACCGCCCGCGGCGCCTCGAGCGCCACCAACAACGAATCGCTTTCTCCAGCCATACGTTCCCTTCCTGATGCCGGTAAAACTACCACGCCCGCCCGCGGGAGTCAAACCTGCGGAGCAATGACGAGCGTGAGCTCCCCTTTCACCGTCCGGCCCTGGTAGGCCGCCAGGAGCTCGGCCGGGGTGCCCGTCCGGGCTTCCTCGAACTTCTTCGTCAGCTCCCGGCCCACGAAAACAAGCCGCTCCGCCCCGAACACCTCGCCCAGTTCGCCCAGAAGCGCAATCAGGCGGAAGGGGGACTCGTAAAGCACCACCGGCATGTCGACCTGCGTCAGCGCCTCCAGCCGCCGCCGGCGCTGCCCGGATTTGCGGGGCAGGAACCCTTCGAACAGGAACCCTTTCCCGAACCCCAGTCCGGAAAGCGCGATCGCCGCCGTCACGGCGGACGGCCCCGGTATCACCGTGGCCGGGAGGCCCGCCCGGCGGCACCCCGCCACGATGCGCGAGCCGGGGTCCGAAACCGCCGGCATCCCGGCGTTCGTCACCAGCGCCAGGGCCTGCCCTTCCCGGATCCGGGCCACCACCTCGTCCACGCGGGACGCCTCGTTGAATTGATGGCAGCTCAGGAGCTGGACGCGGATGCCGTACCGGGAGAGCAGGATGCCCGTGTGGCGGGTGTCCTCGGTCAGCACCGCCCGCACGCCCTTCAGCGTCTCCAGCGCGCGCACCGTGATATCGCCCAGATTGCCGATCGGCGTCCCCACCACGTACAGCCCGGCCGGCAGCCGGGCGCCCGCCGGAACCGGCTCTTCGAGCGTCGGGGGCTCTTCCGCAACCTCGGCGGCCAACGCACGGTCTTCGTCTTCTCTGCTGCTGTCGTCTTCCATGGAACCGTCGCCGCCTTGGGTTGTACTTACTCTTATGGCTTGTACTCTATCGCGTTCCGATGATAATAGCAACCCACCACGCCTATGAAAATCTGCTTGGACATCCAGTCGGCCATCGGACCCGGAGCGGGGGTCGGACGCTCTACCCGCTCCCTCGCCGCGCACCTTCCCGCCCAGGCCGGGCCCGGCGACGCGCTGACCTGCTTTTACTTCGACTTCCGCCGCCAGGGCGCGCCCGCCCTGCCCGCCGGTGTCCAGGCCCGGAGCTGCCGCCTCCTCCCCGGCGCCCTGGTGCAGAAGGCCTGGACGCACCTGCGCTGGCCGCCGTTCGACGCCTTTGCCGGCCCCCACGACCTCTTCCACTTCCCGAACTTCTTCCTGCCCCCGCTCCGGAAAGGCCGCGCCCTGGTGACCATCCACGACGTCAGCTTCCTCCGCTTCCCCCACTTCGCCGAGGAGCGGAACCGGCGCTACCTGGAAAAGACCATCCCCCGCACCGTGGCGGACGCCGATGCCATCCTCACCATCTCCCGCTTCAGCGCAAACGAAATCGTGACGCTCCTGGGGGCCGACCCGAAGCGGGTGCATGCCATCCACCTGGCCGTGGCGCCCCACCTGAAACCCGCCGCCGCCCCCGAGATCGCCCGGGTCCGGAAGGCCTTCGGGCTCGCCCGCCCCTACCTGCTGAGCGTGGGCACCCTGGAGCCCCGGAAGAACATCGAGTTCCTGGTCGAGCTCTTCGAGAGCCTGCCCGGCTACACGGGCGACCTGGTGCTGGCCGGCTCGCCGGGCTGGAAGGTGGGCCCCATCCTCGAGCGGATCGCCCGCTCCCCGGCGGCCAGCCGCATCCGGCAGCTCCGGTACGTGCCCGATGCCGACCTGCCCGCCCTCTACTCCGGGGCCGAGCTCTTCCTCTGCGCCTCCCATTACGAGGGGTTCGGCTTCCCGCCCCTGGAAGCGATGGCCTGCGGCACGCCCGTTATTTCTTCCCCCGGCGGGTCGCTGCGCGAAGTGCTGGGCGGGGCGGCCGTGCTGCTGGACCCCGTCCAGCCCGAAGCCTGGCACGCCGCGATCGGCGCCCTGCTGGACGATCCCGACCAGCG
>CAIKKV010000237.1 GCA_903828035.1 uncultured bacterium | reverse complement strand
GAACAAATACATGGGAAGCAACACGATTCGCCGTGTTGAAACGGTAACCTTCGACGAGGCCGGCAATGTGCCCGATGACGGCAGCGGCGCTTCCTTTTCCGCCATTCATCAGCAGCTGTGCCGGGCTAGCGCCATGATCGGATCGATGGACGATCGCGGCGTGGTGGAAATGGATTTGGACAAAGCGGACCATATCCTCACCTTCGTCGGCAACGATGCGAACCTGAATGTGTTCAACGTGAATGCCGAGGACTGGAGCGGCTCGGGGATGGACATCGTCATTGTGGCGCCGATTGACAGCACGGTGGTGTTCAACATTCACGGAGCCCATATCAACCTGTCGGTCGGGGCGATCCGGCTGACCGGCGTTGCCAACGATCACATCCTCTTCAATTACGTGGACGCCACGGAGATTTTGACCGCCAGCTTCACGCACGAGGGCGCGGTGCTGGCGCCCTTCTCGGGCGGCCGGTTCACCGGCGGGGCATTTGAAGGCTTCGGCTTCTTCGGCGGGAACGTGGAAACGGCGATCGGATTCGAGTTCCATCACTTCCCGTTCCGCGGCCGCATCTGCACCGAGGCGGAGGCCAGTCCGGCCGTGCGGTTGTCCACGACGGCGGGGGATGCCGAGGATGGCGCCGTGCTGACCGTGCTGGGCGGCTCCGGTGTCACCGTGTCCTACCAGGTGGCCAATACGGGCAACACCTGGCTGGATCATGTCCGGGTTGTGGACTCGGCCCTGGGCGAGATCGGCACGCTCGCCGAGCGCCTGGCTCCGTGCTCCAGCGCGACTTTGACGGCCTTTCTGCCTTCCGTGGAGGAAGACTGCGTCCTGCACGGAACCGTGACCGGCCGGGCCGTCCGCGAGGATGGAACGCTGTGGAACGGCTATGTGGGCGTCTCCGATTCAGACGACGCGTCCATCAAGATCGGCTCCCCGGCGGGTGGCGAAGGGGAGGCGGATCCCGTGGAAGCGTGGCAGCGACCCGATTTCGCGGTCACGTCCATTGAGTTTGTGGATGAGCCCACGCTGACCGGAGAGGTGTTCTCGGTCTTCGTGACCGTTGAGAATCATGGCGAACTGGCGGGTGATGCGGGGCGGTTGTCGCTCTATACCTCCAAGCCGAGCGCGGCCACGGCCGGCCAGCTGGGTGACGCGTCCATGTCGGTGGGCGTTCTGATGCCGGGCGACAGCAAGACCCTGAAGTTCAGCTCGGTCAAGGCCGCCGGAACGGCCGGAACCCACCATCTTCGCGCCTACGTGGACAGCCTTGACTCGGTCCACGAATGGAGCGAGGGCGATAACCAGCTGGCGGTCACCTACGACCTGAACGCCATTTACATGGGCATTGCTGTGACGGAAGAGGGCACTGAGCTCTCCTGGAACAGCTTCCCGGGCCAGAAGTACACCTTGTTCCGCTGCACGGACCTGACCAAGGGATTCCTGCTCTACAAGTCCCACATCGAATCCACGCCCCCGACGAATACGTACATCGACGCCGAGTCGACTGGCATGCGGTTCTATCGGTTGAGCGTGGAGAAGTAAATGATCCGATCTTGAACGCCGCAATCGAGCCCGTGGTCATGCCGGGCAGGCCAAGAACGACGCCGGGAAGATGTCTATCCGTTACGCTCTTACGCACGGCTGACTGTTGCGACCCAGTGTGCGCCACCGCCGGGGTAGGTGCGTGAATTCGCCGTTTCGCGCCATCCTATGCTTGATTGCCAAGGATGGTCCTTAATTCTCCGCATTATGTTCACGGTTTGTTCGCCGTCGCGCTAGGCCTCCTATTCCAACAGGATGATGACGCCCGCCAGCAGATCGCGGGTCGCTACTTGCGCGAACGTTTGAAATTGAGACGGTTGGAAGGGCTGTGGCCTTAAGTTGAATCTCGAAAACCCTTAGGATAATGCGGTTGTTTAGTGGATTTTTGTGTACGTATTGGCTCAGTGCATAGGTGGCTTGGAGCTTGCTACAGTTATTACTTGAAGAATGCAAAGAAGGGCACCTATGCGTAAACAAATCAGTCGGCGTATTGTGTTTCGGATGATGGTTCTTGCGGCCGCACTTTTGACTTCGTCGGCGATTGCGTTTGCGGCGGACTCCCATGACTCCGTAACCATCAACAAGGAGTGGTACGATTCCGCGGGGACTAAGCTGGCCTCTCCGCCTAATCTATCCGCAACCGTGACGATCCAGGTGGACAGTCCTTTTGCCTGGCTTAAAATCATCTATCCGGCGAACAACACGTCCAATGCCATCATCACGTCCGCAGTGCTGGCTCCCGAAGACGCGGGCTCCTCCTGGCCGGATGAGGTCAGCGCTATTTTCAACAACGCCCGAAGCGTGACGGCGAACTCTACGAAGAAACTTTCCAATGTGGTATTGCTTTTTGCGGATGGAGCCCAGCAGAAGTTTGATAAGCTGACAGAGTATTCCCGGACTTTTTCAGGCACGGGCGGCAATGCCGGCAAAACAATCGTCGGCCTTTGGATTAAATCGGGGAGCAACATAAGCGTTGACGGCGTTGATTATGGTTCGTTCATGAGCAAAGGGCTGATGATTTCGGAGCATGATAAATACACGGTTACCGAAACGGGGTTGCCGGCCGGCTGGACGACCGAGGGGTTGGGCCCGTTTGAATCCAGGGGCCACAGCGATTCGCATACGGTTCAGAATCGCAGGCCTCAGGGGCTTTCTGGCCTGGGTGATCGGGTGTGGCACGATATCAATGCGAACGGCGTGCAGGATGCGGGTGAAGCCGGCCTTGCGAATGTGACGGCGCGGCTGCTTGACGGCAGCGGGACTGCGCTGGGCCGCGTGGCCTTGACGGATGCGACAGGCGCTTACCTGTTCACGAATCTGGTGGCGGGCTCCTATGGCGTGCAGTTCGAGGCCCTATCCGGCTATGTGTTCAGTTTGGCCGATCAGGGGGCAGACGATGCGAAGGATAGCGATGCGAACACCTCGACGGGCAAGACGGCGCCTGTGACGCTGGTCCCCGGCGAGACGAACCGGACGTTCGACGCGGGGATGTGGCAGCCGCAGCCCGCGGTTCGCCTGGTGAAAACCGCCGGCTCAGCCGCGGATGGCGAGGTGTTCGCGATCAACGGCTCGGGCTCCGTCACGTACACGTACACGTTGCAGAATACGGGCAACACGTGGCTGAAGGAACTGAGCGTAACGGACAACAAGCTTGGGGCGATCGGAACGGTGGCGGGGCCTTTGGCGCCTGGGGCAACCACCAATCTGACGAGGACGGTAACCGTATCGGCGAGTGTGACGAACCTGGCGACCGCGACAGGGACGCCGTGCCTGTCGGCGGGCGGGTTGATTCCGGGACAGACCACGGTCACGGCCGGCGATCAGGCCGTGGTGCAGGTGTTGCCGCTTTCCGGGTTGGGTGACCGGGTGTGGCTCGATGCGAACGTGAACGGCATCCAGGACGCGGGCGAAACCGGCGTGGCGGGGGTGACGGTTCGGCTTCTCGACGGCGCGGGGACCGCGTTGGTCCCGCAGGCCGTCACGGATGGGGCAGGGGCCTATCTGTTCACGAACCTGGTGGCGGGCTCCTATGGGGTGCAGGTGGTGGTTCCCGCTGGCTATGCGCTGACGTCGGCCGACCAGGGGGGCGACAACGCCTTGGATAGTGATGCGAACCTGTCGACGGGCAAAACGGCGCCGGTCGCGCTGACCCCGGGCGTGATTAACCGCACGCTTGACGCCGGATTGTGGCAGCCTCAGCCCGCGGTGAAACTGGTGAAAACCGCCGGTGTTGCGACGGATGGAGAAGACCTCACGATTCATATTGCGGAATCCGTCACCTTCACTTATGTGGTTGAAAATACAGGTAGTGCCTGGCTGAATAACGTATCCGTGACGGATGATAAACTCGGCTCGGTCGGAACAGTGGCCGGCGTGCTGGCCCCGGGGCAGTCGGCAACCCTGACGAAGGCGGCGCTGGTTGCCGCGGGTGTCACCAATGTGGGAACGGTTACAGGCACGGCCTCGACCCCCTTGGGCGAGGCGGTGCCCGGCCTGCCGCCGGTCACGGCCACGGATTCGGCCGCGGTCCGAATGGTTGACCCCGAAGCACATCCGCTCGTTGCCATTGTGAAGGAGTGGCGCGATTCCAACGGGGTTCTTTCGCCCATTCCGAACCTGGCGACGACCGTGACGATCCGCGCGAGCGCTTCCGCCGCCTGGCTGACGCTTGTCTTCCCGGCGGGTGACACGGCCAACCCGATCATCACATCCGCGGTTCAGGCGCCCACGGGAGCCGGGGCCAATTGGCCCGCCGAGGTCAGCGCCGCGTTCAACAACACCGCCCGCCGGGTGACGGCTAACTCCGCCAAGGATCTAACGAATGTGGTGTTGAAGTTCTCGGATGGCACCGAGCAGAAGTTTGACTCCTTGAGCGGCTATTCCCGAACGTTCGTCGGAACCGGCGCCAATGCCGGGAAAGCCATCGTGGGCGTCTGGATCAAGTCGGGAAGCAATTTCAGCGGCGACGGCTCCGGTTATGGAACCTATGTGGGCCAGGGCTTGATGGAGGCGGCCGAGGCCAGCTATACGGTGACGGAGAGCGGGCTCCCGAACGGGTGGAGCTGCGTCTCGGGACTTGGCACATTCGCAAGCAACGGCGGAAGCGACACGCATACGGTTCAGAACTGGATGGCTCCGGATCCCGCGCCGGGCCTCAACCTGGTGAAGACGGCCGGCGTGGCTCCGGATGGCGAAGTCTACACGATTCGGGTCCCGCAAGTGGTTTCATACACGTTCCTGGTGCAGAACACGGGCAACACCTGGTTGAAAGACGTGAGCGTGACAGACGACACGATCGGCCCTATCGCAACGGTGGCCATGCTGGCCCCGATGTCCGCGACGTCCATGACGGTCACGGCGTCGGTTTCCGCGAGTGTGACGAATCTGGGAACGGTGACCGGCACGCCGGCCTGGCCGTCGGGCGATGCGATGGAAGCTCAGCCGCAGCAGTCGGCCACGGATTCCGCGGTGGTGAGCCTGGAGCCCCTGGCTGCGCTGGGCGACCGGGTCTGGCTTGATGTCAACGCGAACGGCATCCAGGACGCGGGGGAAACCGGTCTTGCGAACGTGACCGTGCGCCTGCTCGATGGCGAGGGGAATGCGACGGGGGCTCCGGTCCTGACGGGTGCCGGGGGCGGGTATCTGTTCGCGGATCTTGTGCCGGGCGCGTATGCGGTGCGGTTTGCCGCGCCCTCGGGCTACCTGACCAGTTCCGCGGACCAGGGCGGCGATGATTCTAAGGACAGCGATGCGAACACGGCGACGGGCATCACGGTGCCGGTGATGCTGTTGCCTGGCATGACGAACCGGACCCTGGATGCGGGGATGTGGGAGCCGCAGCCGGCCGTGCGACTCGTGAAGACAGCCGGTTCGGCGGCGGACGGCGCGGTGTTCACGATCAATGGCGCGGGCGCCGTGATCTATACGTATGCGGTCCGAAACTCGGGCAATACGGGGCTGAAGAATCTCGTCGTGACGGATGACAAACTGGGCGCGGTTGGCACGATCGCGGGACCTTTGGCTCCCGGGGAAACGGCGACTTTGACAGCATCGGCTCCCGTATCCGCTGGCGTGACAAACGTGGGAACCGTGACGGCCACTCCCGTGACTCCCGCGGGCGAAGCGATTCACGATCAGGATGAGGTCACGGCGAGTGATTCGGCTTCGGTGCGCGTACTTCCTCGATCGGTGCTGGGCGATTGGGTCTGGATTGATGTCAATGCGAACGGCATCCAGGATGCCGGCGAGGCCGGTCTGGCGGAGGTGTCGGTCCGGCTTCTTGACGGGGAGGGGAGCGTGCTGGGGCCGGTCGCGACGACCGATTACAACGGGCAATACCGGTTTATGGATCTGGCGGCGGGCATCTACAAAGTGAAGTTTGAGGCTCCGGACGGGTACGTGCGTTCCGCCGGCGATCAGGGTGGCGATGATTCTAAGGACGGCGATGCGGACGCGGGGACGGGCGTGACGGCGCCTGTGACGCTTGTGCCGGGAGAGACAAATCTGACTGTTGACGCGGGGATGTGGCTGCCGCAGCCTGCCGTGCAGCTGGTCAAGACGGCCGGTACGGCGGCGGACGGCGCGGTGTTCACGATCAATGGCGCGGGCTCCGTGACGTATACGTACACGGTTCGGAACACAGGGAACTCCTGGCTTAAGAACGTGGCCGTGACGGACGACAAGCTGGGCTCAATTGGTTCGGTGGCAGGCCTGATGGCCCCGGGGGACACGGCGGTGATGACCTCGACGGTGACCGTGGCGGTGGATGTGGCGAATGCGGGGACCGTCACGGGCAAGCCCGTGACGCCGGAAGGTGAGGCTATCGCGGGTCTGTCGGATGTCGCCGATGAGGATTCGGCGGCGGTGCAGGTGTTGCCGCTGTCGGCCTTGGGCGATTGGGTGTGGCTGGACGCCGACGGAAACGGTTTCCAGGATGAGGGAGAAGCGGGCATCGCGGGTGTGACGGCGCGGCTGCTCGACGGGGACGGGATTTCGCTGGGGGTGTCCGATGTATCCGATGCCGCCGGCTTGTACCGGTTCGAGGGACTCCCGGCTGGCCAGTACCGGGTTCAGTTTGAATTGCCCGGCGGATTTGTTTTCAGTCCGGCTGATGAGGGAGAGGATGCGACGGATAGCGATGCGAAGTCGGCGACGGGCCGGACGGCGCCGGTGACGCTGGGGGCTGGCGTGACGAACGTGACGGTGGATGCGGGCTTGTGGCAGCCGCAGCCCGCGGTGCAGCTGGTGAAGACGGCGGGGGCGGCCCCGGATGGCGACGTGCATACGATCGTCGGGCCGGGCTCCGTCACGTATGCCTTTGAAGTGCGGAACACGGGCAACACCTGGCTGAAGGATGTGACCGTGACGGATGACAAGATCGGGCTGATCGGCACGGTTTCCGGCCTGCTGGCTCCGGCCGCCTCGACGACGCTGACCGCGACGGTGACGGTATCGGCGAGCGTGACGAACATCGGGTCGGTGCTGGCGACGCCCGCGATCTTCTCGGGGGACGGGATTTCCGGGCAGGCGGATATCAGCGCCAGCGATCCGGCGATTGTGCAGGTGACCCCTCTGGAGTTGGCCTCCCTGGGGAACCGCGTCTGGGTGGATGCGAACCGGAACGGCATCGAGGATGCGGGCGAACCGGGCCTGATTGGCGTCCTGGTGACGCTGATCGACACCAACGGCGCGACCGCAGGGCTGGCCGCCACGGCCTCGGATGGAAGTTATCTCTTCTCGGATCTCCAGTTGGGCGAGTATCGCGTGAAGTTCGAGCTCCCGACAGCGGCGTGGCATTTCACGGTGGCCGGGCAGGGCGCTGATGCCACGAGCGACAGCGACGCGGATGTGACCACGGGCCTCACGGCGCCAGTCACGCTGGGCTCCGGAGAGAACAACCTCACCTTGGATGCCGGCGTGTATGGCGGGATGCCTCCGGGCTACTGTGACACGTTGACGGTGGGCGAGAACTTCAACGCCTTGATTTTTGGAAACTTTACGGCCACGGGCGGCGATATCGAAGGCCGGCTTGCGGTTGGCGGCACCGCCCATCTTCCGGATGGCTACAGCGTCGGCATGGTCGGTGTCGGTGAAAATATCCCCCCGCTGAACGGCTCCGCGGACATGTTGATTGTGGGCGGCGACCTGTATGACGGAACCGGGGATATCAACGGCAACATTGTCCATGGCGGCACGCGTTACGGGCCGAACAAATACATGGGAAGCAACACGATTCGCCGTGTTGAAACGGTAACCTTCGACGAGGCCGGCAATGTGCCCGATGACGGCAGCGGCGCTTCCTTTTCCGCCATTCATCAGCAGCTGTGCCGGGCTAGCGCCATGATCGG
>CAIKKV010000236.1 GCA_903828035.1 uncultured bacterium | reverse complement strand
GATCTTGAAGGTGTTCTCCCTGTCCAAGGGCACGGTCGCGGGCTGCATCATGAAGGACGGGCACGCCTTTTCACGCTCCAAGCTCCGGGTCTTGCGCGCCAAGGCCGTCGTTCACGAAGGCACGCTCTTCTCGCTTCGCCGGTTTGAAAACGACGTCAGCGAAGTCAAGGATTCGCAGGAGTGCGGCATTCGCGTGGAGAACTTCACGGCATTCCAGGAGGGGGATATCCTGGAGTTCTTTGAGATTGAGAAAAAGACCCCTCATTTGTAAGAAAGCCGGCCTGCGTCATGAAGACCGACCGACTGGTCCGTGTCAATGAAATGATGAAACGGGAGATTGGTGAATACCTCTCCCGGACCATCAGCCTGGAACGTGACGGTTTCGACCGGAGCATTCTCACGGTCACCCACGTCATGGTGAGCACCAACTTCCATACGGCCCGGGTTCTCGTTTCCATTTTCGGCCATGAGCGGCAGAGGCCCTCCATCCTGGCCAAGCTGGGCCGCCACCGGTATGATATCCAGCGGCATATCGCCGACAAGGTGAAGCTGAAGTACACGCCCCGTCTCACCTTTGTGCTCGACACCTCGCTCTGCGAAGGGGACCGCATCCTGTCGCTTCTCGACAAGATGGGGCCTCTCACGGGATCCGGCGATGCGGGACCCGGTGATGCGGGACCCGTGGCGGAGGCCACGTGAGGCGACTTCATTTTGACGGCCCGCCGATGCCGGACGGCCTTATCCTGATCGACAAGCCCGCGGGCCCGACGTCGCACGACGTGGTGGACCTGATCCGCCGGCGCTTCCTGATTCCCAAGGTCGGCCATGGCGGCAGCCTGGATCCCCAGGCCACCGGCCTGCTGATCATCATGATCAACAAGGGCACCAAGGTGTCCAACCTCTTCCTGGGGTCGGACAAGGAGTACGAAGGCACCTTCCGGCTGGGGCTCACGACGGACAGCTATGACCTTGACGGCCAGGTGACCTCCACCGCGGACTTCAGCGGCATCACCCGCGAGCGGATGGAGTCGGAGCTGGCCAAGTTCCAGGGCGACATGATGCAGATGCCCCCCATGGTCTCGGCGATCAAGAAGGGCGGGGTGCCCCTTTACAAGCTGGCCCGGCAGGGGGAGACCGTGGAGCGGGAGCCCCGCTTCATCCATCTGTACGAGTGCTCCCTGCAGAGCTTCGCCCCGCCTGATGCCGATTTCCGGGTCCGCTGCACGAAGGGCACCTACGTGCGCTCGATCTGCCACGACCTGGGTCAGGCGCTGGGCTGCGGGGCCGCGCTGGCCCGGCTGCGCCGCACGGGGTCCGGCCGGTTCCGCGTGGATGCGGCCTTGCCGCTGGATGCGGCCCTGGCCCTGAGCCGCTCCGATTTTGCCGCCCGCATCCTGCCGCTGGGGCAGGCTTTGCCGAACGCGTAACCGATCATGAGCATTCCCGTCTGCCATCATCTGCACGAGCTTCCCCGCACCGGGCAGCCCCTTTGCCTGGCCGCCGGGTTTTTTGACGGCGTGCACCGCGGCCACCGGCGTGTCATCGCGGCGGCGGTCCGCCGCGCGAAGGCGCTGGGCGGCCAGTGCTGGGTGCTGTCGTTCGACGATCATCCCCGGAAGCTGACCCGCCCCGGCGCGGCGCCCCTCATGCTGACCAGTACGCCCCACAAGCTTCGCCTGTTCGAGGCGCTGGGCGCGGATGGCTGCCTGCTGCTGCCGTTCACGGCGGAGCTGGCGGCGCTGCCGCCGGGCCGCTTCCTCGAGCGGGTGCGCCGCTCGGCCCCCGGGTGGAAGCTGATTTCGGTGGGCGCCGACTGGCGCTTCGGAAGCAAGGGCGCGGGGGACGTGGCCCTGCTGTCCCAATTCGGCCGCGCGCATGAGCTGGAGGTGCTGGCCGTCCCCCCCGTGCGCTGGCGGGGGCAGGCCGTTTCCAGCACCCGCATCCGCGAAGCGATCCGCACGGGCGCCGTGGGCGCGGCCGCCTCTTTGCTGGGCCGCCCCTTCAGCGTGCTCGGCTCCGTCGTCAAGGGCGGGGGGCTGGCCCGCGGGCTGGGCTTTCCCACGGCCAACGTGGCTCCGCTGAACGAGGTCCGGCCGGCGGACGGGGTTTATGCCTGCTGGGCGCGCCTGGCCGACGGCTCGT